>JAKSKA010000017.1 GCA_024401915.1 Bacteroidales bacterium | reverse complement strand
CCGTCATAGCTGAGAAGCTTCCCGTCGTCACGGCAAAGGCGCAGCCGACGCGCCACCGCATAATGGGCATCATCAACGGCGGCGAGGGTGACAACGAATGGCAGGCCGTATTCTCGGACACGCCGGGAATCCTCAAGCCCGCATACCGCCTCCAGCAGAATATGATGAACTTCGTCGATGACGCAATCGGAGACGCGGACATCATATTATATGTCACGGACACCGTCGAGCAGGCGGACAAGAACAGCGAGTACGTCGAGAAGCTGAAGCGGCTCACGTGCCCCGTGATCATCGTCGTGAACAAGATAGACCTGAGCGACCAGGCGGCCGTTGTCGGGCTGATGGAGCGCTGGAAGTCGGAAGTGCCGCAGGCGCAGGTGATACCGGCATCGGCCAGGGAACGTTTCGGAGTCGAAGCGATCATCGACGCCGTGGTCGGGCTGCTGCCCGTCTGCCCGCCCTGGTTCGACAAGGATGCCTTCACGGACAAGAACCTGAGGTTTTTCGCGTCAGAGATAATCCGCGAAAAGATATTGCTCAACTACAAGGACGAGATACCCTACTGCTGTGAGGTGGGCATCGAATCCTTCAAGGAAGGCGAGGAGCGCTACGACATCAGCGCAGTGATCTATGTGATGAGGGAATCCCAGAAGGGCATCCTCATAGGCAAGGGCGGTTCCGCACTGAAGAAGACGGGAACGCAGGCGCGTCTGGATATGGAGGACTTCTTCCAGAAGAAGGTCTTCCTCAGCCTTTTCGTGAAGGTCGATCCGGACTGGCGCGAAGACAAGAAGGAACTCAGGAAATTCGGTTACGAAGAATAATCAAAGGATATGAGCGAAGAATACGAAAACATTATCGAAGAAGAGGTGGATGACACCATCGAAGAGCCCGTTGAAGGGGAAGTTGAAGCAAAAGGAAGGTTTACGAGGCTTCTTGACGGCGACGCACACAAGTTCAAGCTCTCCGGAATGTTCAAGGACTGGTTCCTTGACTATTCCTCGTACGTCATACTCCAGAGGGCCGTCCCCCACATCGTGGACGGTCTGAAGCCCGTCCAGAGGAGGGTGCTCCACGCGATGTGGAAGATGGATGACGGAGCGTACACGAAGGTGGCGAACATAGTCGGACAGGCGATGCAGTACCACCCCCACGGCGACCAGTCCATACTCGGAGCCCTCGTCCAGCTGGGCCAGAAGGGATTCACAGTCGATTGCCAGGGAAACTGGGGAAACATCCTGACCGGTGACAACAATGCCGCCCCGCGTTACATAGAGGCCAGGCTTTCCAAGTTCGCGAAAGAGGTCGTGTTCGACCCTGACATCACGAACTGGATGAGCAGCTATGACGGGCGCAACAAGGAGCCGATGGAGCTTCCGGTCCGTTTCCCGCTGCTTCTCGCGCAGGGCACCGAAGGCATCGCCGTCGGAATGGCGTCCAAGATACTGCCCCACAACTTCAACGAACTCATAGACGCTTCCATCGCCATACTCAGGAACGAGCCCTACGAGCTGTATCCCGATTTTCCGACCGGCGGATTCGCGGACTGCTCCAAATATATGGACGGGCGCAGGGGCGGTTCGGTCAAGGTCAGGGCGAAGATCGAGAAGATAGACAAGAACACGATCGTCATCAGCGAACTTCCATACGGGAAGACAACGCATATGATAATCGATTCCATACTCAAGGCCAAGGAGAAGGGGAAGATAAAAATCAAGAAGATAGAGGATATGACCACGGACAAGGTGGAAATCACGATTCATCTTCCCGGCGACGTATCTCCGGACAAGACCATAGATGCCCTCTATGCCTTCACCGACTGCGAATGCAACATGTCCCCCAACGCCTGCGTGATCGTCGACAACAAGCCGCAGTTCCTTTCCGTACGCGACATCCTCGAATACGACACGGCCCATACCAGGGACCTCCTGCTGCAGGAGCTGCAGTTGAAGCTCGAGGCTCTCGAGAAGAGCTGGCACTACAGCTCGCTTGAGAAGATATTCTTCGAGAACAGGATATACAAGGTTCTGGAGCAGAACCAGAAGGACTGGGAGACCCAGCTTGAAGACATTCTCGCCCAGATGAAGAACTACCAGGATCTCCTGCGTATGGAGATTACTATGGAAGATATCGAGAAGCTTGTGGAGAAGCCTGTCAGGAAGATATCGAAGTTCGACGCGAAGGCCGTGAACGACAAGATCTTCGCCCTCGAGGAGGAGATGAAGCAGGTCAGGGACGACATCGAGCATATCACCCGCTACACCATAAACTGGTTCAAGTCACTGAAGGCGAAATACGGCAAGGACTACCCCAGGCTCACGGAACTTACGGGCTTCGAGAGCGTGAACGCCACGAAGGTGGTAAGCAACAACGCCAAACTCTTCGTCAACCGTGCCGAGGGCTTCGTGGGAATGTCCCTGAAGAAGGAGGACGGCGTGGAATACGTCTGCGACTGCTCCGACATAGCCGAAGTGATAGTGATACTGAGGAACGGAAAGTATTTCGTCAAGAAGATCTCCGACAAGGAATTCTTCGGGAAGGACATATTGTATGCCGGAATCTTCAACCGTGGCGACAGCCGTACCATATATAATGTAATATATAGTGAGGGCAAGACCAGCATATACTATGCAAAGCGTTTCAACATCACGTCCGTGACACGTGACAAGGAATACGACATCACCACGGGGGCAGAGGGTTCGCGCATAGTCTGGTTCACCGTCAACCACAACGGAGAGGCCGAGACGGTCAAGGTCCAGCTGCGTCCCAGGCCGAAGCTGAAGAAGACGAGTTTCGAATACGACTTCTCCACCCTCGCAATCAAGGGCAGGGCTTCGAGGGGCAACCTCGTCACCAAGTTCGTCATCAGCAAGATAACGCTGAAGAGCCAGGGCGTCTCCACCATAGCCGGCAAGGACATCTGGTATGACGAAGACATACAGAAACTGAACGAAGACGGAAGGGGCACCTACCTCGGTCAGTTCGAAGCGAACGACAAGGTGCTGGCCATATTCAAGAACGGCACGTTCTATACGACATCCTTCGACCTGGTCAACAAATATCAGGGCGACGTGCTCCGCATAGAGAAGTTCGACCCGGACAAGACCTACACCGCCCTTTATTACGACGGAAGCGCCAAGACCTTCTACGTCAAGCGTTTCTCCTTCGTGCTCAGCGACAACACCCCCATCTCCTTCATTGCCGAGGGAGCCAAGTCCTACCTTGTCGGCATCAGCGATGACCGCCACCCGAGGTACATAGTCAACTTCGGCGGCAAATCGGCCCACCGCGAGCCCGAAACCATTCTCGCGGAAGACTGGATAGGCAAGAAGGGCATCACTGCCAAGGGCAAGAAGGCACACGACCGCGACATCAAGTCAGTGGAATTCACCGATCCCCTCATAATAGAAGGAGAAGAGGAAGCGGCAGAGGAAGAGCGCCAGGAGGAGGTAACGCCAGGAACGCAGGAAGTACAGGAAGTGCAGGAGACGAAGGAGATACAGCCCGAAGTCCCGGACGCAATGCCGGACGACGAGCCTATCAGCCTCATCCTTGACGAACCTACATTGTTCTAGAAGATGACAGTCGCTCTTACAGGCTTTATGGGCTCGGGCAAGACCGAAACCGGCCGCATCCTTGCGGAGAGGCTTGCCTGCAGCTTTACGGACCTGGATACCTACATAGAGCACAAGGCCGGCTGCAGCATCGCGTCCATTTTCAAGGAAAAGGGTGAAAGCCGTTTCCGCGCGCTTGAGGCAGAAGCAGTAAGGGATCTTCTGGTAATGGATTTCGTCGAGGGGAAGAACAGCGTCATCGCCCTTGGCGGCGGCACTTTCACCACGAAGCCGGTACGCGAACTGCTGTTGGAGCAGGCCGTCTGCGTGTATCTGGAGACGGGGCCGGAGACGCTGGAAAAGAGGCTGAAAAACAGCGGAGACAGCCGTCCCCTGCTGGCAGAGCACAACATAGCCGAACTGCTCGAATCCAGAAAAGGGTTCTACGAGCAGTCCGGCATAAAGGTCTCCACGGACGGCAGGACGCCGGATGAGGTGGCTGAAACTATTTTCCTTGCTCTTCGAGATATGCGATGATATCGTCGAGGGTCTTGAAATCCCTCAACGCATCATTGGGTATCTTCAGGTCGAATCTGCCTTCGACGGCAGAGATGAATGACATCAGCACGAAAGAGTCCATCCCGACCGCAGTCTTGAGGACTTCGGATGAATCGACGTCGCCTTCCGGCAATTCCACATACTCCCTGAGGATGTCAACCAGTATTTCTTTCTTTTCCATATTCTAAGGAATGACTAAATTGTAAAGCCTGTGGCAGAACAGCTTTTCGGAAGTCCGTCACGCTTGATTTTTCTTGTAGATGTGCGAGGATATTCCGTTTCGGCAAGTTCCACATAATCGATTCTCTTGTACGGCGGGAGGCCGGCGTTCACCGCGGCGATATCGGAAGCTATGGCCTTCCTGTCAGCCCTCTTCGCCTCGTCCTCTATGTACAGTCCCATACACAGCATTTCATTGCCCTTGTATTCAGCCTGATAGACAACGATGTCGTTAGCATACGGCAGCGCGCTCTCGAACACGTTCTCCACTTCCTCGGGACACACGTTCTTTCCATTCTGGAGCACTATCGTGTTCTTCTTGCGGCCGACGAGGGATATGCGTCCGTGCTTGTCCATACGGGCACGGTCGCCAGTATTGAAGGATCCGTCTGCCCCGAATGCGGCGCGGGTGGCCTCGGGATCGTTGTAATATCCGGCGGCGACGCTTTTGCCCCTGATGCAGAGTTCCCCGACTCCGTCCTCGTCAGGATCGGCTATCCTGGCCTCGAGTCCAGAGCAGGGACGGCCGACGCTGAGATGGTCGCGGAGCGTATTGGAATTGATGGAGATAAGCGGCCCGCATTCCGTGATGCCATAACCGTTCTCGATGCGGATTCCGATGTCATTGAGGCCCTTCACGACCACGGGATTCAACATCGAACCGCCGCAAACGATCATTTTGAGCCTGCCACCGAAGTTGACATAGATGTCCTTGAACAGCTTGTGGGTGATATCTATCCCGAAACGGCGGAGGAAGTTGCTGAGCTTTATGCCCTTGCGCAGTTTCTCCTCCTTCCCCTGTTTCTTGGCGTTGAGCCAGATGTTCTTGTAGAACGCGTTCGCTATCATCGGCACGACGGTGATGACGGTGGGCTGGAACACCCTGATGTTGTTCATCATCGAGCGCATACTGTCATTGATGTAGGTTACGTCACCGGTGGCGACGCGCGCCATAATGTGCGT
Organism: Bacteroidales bacterium; assembly: GCA_024401915.1. The sequence continues at coordinate 8,282 of JAKSKA010000017.1, read as the reverse complement.
GTTGATTTCAGTTGCGTGATGCATCGGAAGCACGCTCATCGACGTGTTCTCCCCCACCATCACTTCGAGCGACCTGATGCAGTTCATCATATTCGCTGCGAGATTGGCGCCCGTGAGCACCACACCCTTGTTGATGCCGGTGGTGCCGCTGGTGAAGAGAATCTTCGCGGGAGCGGACAGGTCCTGCTCGAGCTTTCTGTATGTGCCCCTGGCGGACGGTGCCCGTCCAGCAGCGATTATGTCATTGTAGCACTGGTAACCCTGTGCACGGCGGTCTATCGTGATGATATCCTTGAGACGCGGGCAGGACGCTGCGGCCTGCACGATGCGCGGGATGCAGTCCTCGCTGCAGATGACGGCATCGGCATCGCATTTGGAGAGCAGGGTGGCGAGCAGTTCCGCAGACGCATCCCTGTCCACCGGAATGGCCACGCCAACCCCTGTGGATATCGCCATCTCGCAGAAAAGGTAACGGCAGCTGTTGGTGGCGCAGATGGCTATGTGCTTTCCTCCGAAGCCGGACGCGAGCAGACCGTCGCCAAGGGTGCAGACCTCATCATAGAGGTCCTTCGCCGTGTACTCCACAATCCTGCGTTCTCCGTCCAGTTCCCTGAAGATGGGCGAGTCGGGCACAAGCCTGGCTACTCTCTCCAGCATCTCTCGTATACTCCGGTACGGTCCTTCCTTGAACAGGTCGCCGGAATGCAGGTCCTCAAGATTCGCGAACTTCATACTAGAATATCTCATTCAGCTTGCGCTCCGGGGCGGCAAGGACAGTCTCGAGCACGTGGAGAAAGAGATTGTGGAACTCCATAAACTGCTCCGGACGTGTCATCACGGTCTGGATATCTCCGGTAACGGAAATCTCCTTCGTATCAGGATCGAGCATCATAGCGATATACGCCGCGAGCGCGCCCTTTCCGTTGCTGTGGATCTGCATCTTCACGCCTTCAGGTGTCTTGAAGGGGATGAAGGAATAGCAGAAACCGTAGGTCTGATGGAGCAGCGAGTGTTTCCACACCTCGTGCTGTATGCCCTCGACCTCGACATAACTTAGTTTCGTGTGGCGGTAAAGCAGATTCTGCTCTTCGAGGGACTCGCGTATGTTCTCGTTGAAGCTCTTCCCGTAATCGACGGTGGTGTAGAGGTTTATGCTCTGGACCATAGTGCCGGCGCACTTCCTCTCGGCGAGTGTGGCGCGATTGTCCAGAAGCATCAGGTTGCTCTGGCGCGGCTCCTTGCCGTTGATGATAGATGCCGCGAGGGCGTAACAATAATAAAGGAAGGTCGCAATGGTGATCCCTGATTCCTCACACCAGGCGAAGGCCTTTTCGGTTATTGCCGCGGGGACCGTGAGCCTGTAGCCCACAGTGTCGCATTTCACGAAAAGGTAAGGTATGGAGAAACGGCCCTTGCGCTTCTGCTTCAGCCAGTAGTCACAGTTATCGCCGTGGAGTCCGCAATAGACGGGGTGCTCCGGATGGCGGTTGGCATAATAGTCGCGGAAGAACTCGCGGTCCTTCTCCACGGCATCCGCATCGTCCTGCCACTCCTGAGTCTTCTTGAGGACTGCCTCGAAGCTGCCGGGAGCGGGAGGGAGGGGCGAGGATGTACAAAGAGCCTTATATACGGCAAACAGGTCACCCACGATGACGGCGATGCCATAGGTGTCGGCCACGAAATGGCTTACCTTGAAGAATATGACGTCCTTTCCGTCAGGCCCTTTGGCGAACACTACCTCCAGGACGCGTCCCTTGAAGCAGTTGGTCGGCTTCTTGCGGAACTTCAGGATGAAGGAATCCATAGCCGACTGCGTGTCGAACTTCATTACGGGGATTTCACCTATCGTCCTCTCATCCGCGAAATACTGCATCACCTTCTTGTCCTTCTTCACGAATGTCGTGCGCAGGGCATCATTCCTCTCGAAAAGAAGGTTCAACGCCTTCTTCATCATCTCCCTGTCGAGTTCGAAATCGAGCACCGTCGAGAAAATTATGTTCTCCACCCTTCTGAAAAGGGTTTTGGTCGTCTGAAGATAAACGACATCCTGCGAACTGTTGAATGAATAAAGCTGTTTTTCCATATTACTTCAATTGTGATTTCATATTGTTGAGTTCCTTCAGAACGGGGCGTTCCGCCGCCGGTATCGAAGGTTTGGACTTGCTGAGTTTCAGCGCATATTCTATTATTGCGGCAGCTTCCTGCCTGTCAGACATCTCCCCGAGCGTCCTCGTGTCCCATACCGGGACATAATCGGCGCCGAGAGAGGCGTCCAGATACTCGCAGCGGCCGATGTTGCCCTTCGCGGACTTGAGCTTCGAGGCCCCTGACAGCGCGGCGGACTTGCGTTTCGCAGCGGAATTGTCGCGCTTGATAAGCAGGTTCGCGAAATAGGCGTATGTGGTGAGCCTCAACTCGGATGAGGGTATCGTCATCGCCGCCTTGCGGGCGAAGTTCACGGCGGCGTCATCGGACTTGAAGGGATGGCGCCAGTAAATCTCGGACAGCGCCTGCCAGGCTTCGGAGCAGTTCGTGCGTCCAAGCCTGTCCAGTATCGTGGTGAGGTCACCGGTCATCACCGGGACCGCCGCTATCATATCCTTGGTGCTTTTCAGCTGGCAGGCGTAACCCACGTTGGCGCAATGCCACATATGGCAGGCAGCCTTGTCCGGCGTTTCCTTCACTCCACGGGCAGCATAATCCGCACCCTTCTCGAAAACAGCCAGCTTCTCCTGCTTCCTGGCCACCTGCGAGCCCCGGACGGCGCAGAGGCGTGCCAGACGCCAGAGGGCTTCCGAACGCGCAGCCGGAGGCGCCGCTTCGGCAAGACAGGATTCGAGTTCCGTGAAAGCGGCATCATAGCTACCGGCATTGAGCAGCCTGTCCGCAGTCTTCAGGTCTGCGGCGCCGGCACTGAACGCCGACAATGAAAGGAGTAAAAGAACAATTATTTTTTTCATTCCTCAATCCGATTGAAAATGTAAAGATAATCAATACCGATGAATTAACAATGCACGCAAGTCAGCAAATGCGCCGGAAGCCCTTTCCGGTTGCAGATATGCATATTAATGTCTATATTTGTAAGATATAGATATCATATTATGAATTTGCATAGATCGATACACACTATTCTCCTTCTGTCATCCGTCATCCTCGCGATTTCAGGATGCACCAAGAAAGAAGAGGACCCGCACAAGGAAGACAAGCCGGAATTCCCCACCGACGGTGGCGGACACGACCTGAAGCCCATCGACGGAGTCGTGCGTTTCTTCATCAGGCGCAGCGACAACGGGCCGCTGGAAGGCTACCGTGCCAACGTGAACGGAGTTGATTACGAAGTCAAGCCGGTCGGCAACGGATACTGGTGCACCGATGTCGACGCATCGGCATTCGAATCCTATTCGGCTGCGCTGTACAAGCCCGACTGCAAACAACTCCACGGAGACAAGCCGTACAAGGCCGTGACGATACCGGCAGGACAGTTCCCCGACACGAAGAACAACCTCGGCGGCATACCTATGTTCTCATTCTATTCGGAGCAGACCAAGGACGTGCTCAATTTCACGCCGCCCTACGCCGTCCTGAGGCTCTCTCTCAGCGGAGAAGGCCAGATAGCCTCGATGAGGATCAGCTCGGACAAGCCGATTTCCGGACAGTTCGACTGGTCATCCGTCGACCAGAGGAGTGTATTCTCGAGCAAGGCTAACTTCGTGAATATGAACTGCACGAACGGAGGCAGCGGAAAGGCTGCCGGCGGCAATTTCGACTTCGCCGTTCTTCCAGGCAGCCATAAGCTGAAGCTCACCATCGGTCTGATGGACAAGAGGGTGTGCATCGTCGATCTCGGCTCCGTCACGCTCAATGCCGGCGAGACCGTGGTAAAGAGCGTAAACTGCACTCCTGACCCCTCGATAGCATTCTACGAAGGCTTCGACAATATGGTATGGGGCGGAGACATAATGGGAGGATCCCAGGCCGACGGCTGGTCGCCCCTGACGGGCGTCCTTACCGAAAAGGAAGCAAAGAGCCCTTCGGGAACGAAATACCCTTCACTGACAGGATATGAATACGCGATGAACGCCGCCGAATGCACGACGCCCGGTTCCCCCTACTTCCAGGAATATTCGGAGGCCAACTCCAAGAAGACCGTGAACGAATATCACGAGATGAGCGCATCCTACTGCACAAGCCGCGGCATCGGCGCCTACAAGATGAACCGCTGCCAGGAATACAGCGGATGCATTGCCCTTGGTGTCTATACCAACCGCGCAATATTCCGCACCCCCAATTTCTCCAACATCAAGGGAATGAAGCGCGGCACGATAGAACTAGATTTCTGTTTCACCCACAACGCCACCGACAACATCGACTTTACGCTATATGCCGGCGGACGCGTGACGAAGGCATTGCTCGACGGCACCGAAACCCCTCTGGATGACAGCAACTGGGACAGGATGGCGATAGGAGGGAAGTTCGTTCAAAAACACTATGGCGTCAGCGTACCCGCAAGCGCCACGGCGGCAAAGACCTGGCATCACCTCGTCCTGGAAGTTGACGGCATAGGCGGCCAGACCAACCTTGGCATAATGGCTTCGTCATCGACAGGCAGCGGCCACGGATATTATCTCGACAATATCTGCGTAAAGACGACAGGTGACTACTGCGCCAAGGCGGAAGGAGTAACCCGCCTCCTCTATTGGAACATCCAGAATGGTATGTGGGCCGGACTTGGGGACAACTACAGCAGCTTCGTCGAGTGGGTGAAAAGCTACCAGCCCGACATCTGCGTATGGTGCGAAGCAAGATCCAACAACGCCTACAATGGTCAATATGGCAGCCTGGACGTCACCGACGCCGGGAAGGAAGCCTGGGCCGCACTCGCGGCACGCTACGGGCACGATTATTCCGTTCCCACCGGAGCCAAAGTCCTTGGCGCGAGCGACAACTTCCCCCAGGAGGTCACGTCAATCTATGAGCTCACCAAGGTCCGCGACGTGAAATATTCCTCCAATATCACTGTCAACGCCTCCACCGGGAAGAACGAGAACAGGACATCCCACGGTGGCGGCCTGGTCACGCTGAACGTTTCCGGCCACAAGCTCAACATAGTCCCTCTGCATCTGATCCCGAAGACATCGGCAACGGACGACAGTATGGACGCATACCAGGAAGTGGAAGCGAAGACCATCCTGGAAGCGACGGTGCTGAACAGCAGTTATGCAGCGGAGAAAGACTGGATATGGCTGGGAGACCACAACTCACATTCCCCCGTCGACAAATGGAAACTAACGACCGGAAAGTTCCGTGCCCACACATATATCCGCAACAATACCAACCTCAAGGACGTCATATACGAGTGCTATCCCAACCTGTTCAGTCCATCGACAGGCGGGACGAACAGGATAGACTTCGTTTATCTCTCACCCTCGCTGATGGACAAGGTGGTCTTCGCGACCACGCTCGCCGACAGCTGGTGCACTCCGGTACTCTCGACGGTAAACAGCAGCTACTACGATCCTTCAGACCACAGACCGATTCTGGTAGATTTTAGATTTTAAGCAATGAAAAAGATACCTGCACTATTAATCGCACTCCTCCTCGCCGTTTCAGCAACGGCCGGAAATGACGGATTCCGGCTTGAAGCCCATCGCGGCGTATCTGCACGTTTCCCTGAAAACACGATACTCGCTTTCAAGGAAGCCGCAAAGATCAAGTACTACGCAGGAATCGAGACCGACGTCCAGATGACGAAGGACGGCGTCATCGTCCTTATGCACGACAACACCCTGGACCGCACCACCGACGGCACCGGCGCAGTGTCGGACTACACCTACGAGGAGCTCAAGCAGTTCCACATCGACGGCGGCAGCGGCTGGAACGACAAATATGCCGGCAAATACCGCATCCCAAAATTCGAGTCCTACCTCAAGATAATGAGGGACTGCGGGAAGATCCCCTACGTGGAGCTCAAGCTGATCAGCGAAGAGGGAATACGCAAGACGGTCGAGTTGCTCCACAAATACGGATTCACCGACGACAAATACGTGCTGACCTCTTTCAAGAAGGATTACCTCATCTATGCCTCGACAATATCGTCTGCAAAGAAGGAGTATATGCGCAGGACGTTCACCGACGAGGACATCGACGACTGCGCGTCAAGGGAGGGATGGGTGCTCCGTCCTTCCTGCAAGCATCTGACCAAGGAGTTCGTGGACAAATGCAAGACGAAAGGCGTTGATGTGGAGTGCTACGGCATCCCCGTCGGCAAGATCGATATGTTCTGCCGCATAAAGTCCTGGGGCGTACAGGGAGGCACCTGCAACGACTACAAGAATCTCGGCGTCAATTGGCAATATACCGACGCGGCTCCTTTCATCGCGAACAAGCTCATCCCCACGAAGAACCCCTACCACCGTCTCGACGTGGACGAGTGTCCCGGACTCACGAAGGGTGAAGCCGGGCAGGCGAAGAACTGCACCGGACTGTTCCTGTCCTTCAAGACCGACTCACCCTACATCGGCGTGAGCCCGGACTTCGAGATCGCCGGCAACCCTACGGGCAGCAGCGCCATAGCCGGACGCGGCTTCGACCTCTACATCAAGGACGGAGGAAGATGGCAGTGGGCGGGTTCCAAGGCCGCCTACGCCGATCAGAACGTATCCATCCCCGTCCTGGTCCTCCAGCACGGATCGGCCGAGATGAAGGAGTGCATACTCTACCTCCCCAACAACAGCGTGCTCAACAGCCTGGAGATAGTGACCCGTCCCGGATCGACCATCGAAGCGATGCCCAACCCGTTCAAGGGCCGCATCTGCGTCTGGGGCTCGTCCTACACCCACGGAGCCTGCACCAGCCGTCCCGGAATGATTTACAGCTCGCAGCTCTGCCGTATGACAGGCTACAACTTCATCAATATGGGATTCTCCGGCAACAGCAAGCTCCAGCTCTATTTCGCCGAAGCGCTCAGCAAGGCGGAGAATATCGACGCATACCTGTTCGACGCATTCTCCAACCCCAATGCTACAATGATCCAGGAGAGGCTCTTCCCCTTCATCGAGAAGATGCAGCAGGCCAAGCCCGGCGTTCCCCTGATGTTTATGAAGACCCTGTTCAGGGAAAAGAGAAGATTCGACGAAGCCTCCCGCAAGAATGAGGAAGCCAAGGAGAATATGGCCGACAAGATGATGAAGGAGGCCGTAAAGAAATACAAGAACGTTTATTGGATCACAAGCACCAACGTCACCGACCCCAATCACGAGACGAGCATTGACGGCTCACATCCCGGAGATTACGGATATACCCTTTGGGCCGAATCCGTCAAGAAACCCGTCCTCAAGGTGATCAAGAAGGTCATTAAATAAGGATTATGCCGAACAAATGGATAATTCAGCCGGAAGCGGATCCGGAAAAGGTTGAAAGGCTGTCAACTGAAGTCGGCATCGACAAGGTGCTGGCAGAGCTTCTCGTAAAGCGCGGGGTCGAGACCTTCGAGCAGGCGAGAGCTTTCTTCCGTCCCAGCCTGGACAACCTCCACGACCCCTTCCTGATGAAGGATATGGACGTGGCGGTGGAGCGCCTGCGCAGAGCCATCACTTCGGGAGAGAAGATACTGGTTTACGGAGACTACGACGTGGACGGCACCACTGCTGTCGCACTGATGTACTCCTTCATACGCCGCTTCACGGAAAAGGTCGATTTCTATATCCCTGACCGCTACGACGAAGGATACGGAGTGTCCTTCAAGGGCATCGACTTCGCCGCCGAAAGCAGCGTGAGCCTGATCATAACCCTGGATTGCGGCATCAAGGCCATAGAAAAGGTTGAATACGCAAGGGAGAAGGGCATAGACGTGATAATCTGCGACCACCACCTGCCGGAAGAGTCGCTTCCGGCGGCCGTAGCGATGCTCGACCCGAAAAGGGAGGATTGCAATTATCCCTTCGACGACCTCTCGGGATGCGGAGTGGGATTCAAGCTCGTGCAGGCCTATTCCTGCAGGTACGGCATTCCGTTCGAGGAGCTCGTGCCGCTGCTCGACCTCCTGGTGGTCAGCATCTCCTCCGACCTCGTGACGATGGTCGGGGAGAACCGAGTGCTCGCCCACTACGGCCTCAAGCAGCTCAACGAGAACCCGCGCAAGGGTCTTCTCGCTATGATAACCCTGAGCAACCTCGAACCCGGCCACATCACCGTGGACGACATCGTGTTCAAGATAGGCCCCAGGATCAATGCCGCAGGCAGAATGGAATCAGGGCGACTCGCCGTCGAGCTTCTCAAGGCTG
>JAKSKA010000169.1 GCA_024401915.1 Bacteroidales bacterium | reverse complement strand
TAGACATAATGATCCAGTATCTTGATATGGGCACCTGGACCTTGATTGGGGATTTCACCAGGGTGTACAGGGGCCCGAACCTGACATACAGCGGCTGGCAGCGCTCCTCAATCACGACACCTGACGAACTGTTCAAGAGCGGTTCCGAGGGCACGGATGGCCCCTTCTGGGCGAAATTCATCGATGCCGGCGATGACGTGCCACTTATTCCGGAATGTACGCCGGCGGAGTCCCGTGAGAAACTGATCGGCCATATACTTTCCCTGAATCCCGGCACCGACAGAAAAGCAGTCGAAAAACTCATTTGATACAACACCTTACCTGCAGGAAGGGCGCCCTGGTTTTCCCGTCAAAAAGAAAAATCAGACCCTTGTGTTTTGCTTAATTGGGAAATCGGTTGTAACTTTGAAAGAAAAATGGCTCGAACTTGCACTGACGTCATAGAGCGTCTTGCAGATAAACATACCCTTTCGGCGCAGGAATATAGGATACTGCTGCTTGACGATGATGCCGATGACTGCGCATTCCTTCAGGAGATGGCCCGCAGAGCATCCGTTGGCGTCTTTGGAAACGGGGTGTTTGTGAGGGGCCTTATCGAAGTCAGCAGCCACTGCCGCAACAATTGTCTGTATTGCGGAATCAGGGCAGCCAATACGGAATTGAACCGCTACCGCCTCAGCAGGGAGGACATCGTCTCCTGCTGCGCCCGCGGCTATGAACTCGGCTTCCGCACCTTCGTGCTTCAGGGAGGCGAGGATGCCGCCCAGACGGACGAGTGGGTCTGCGATGTCGTCGGGACGATACGTGACTCGTATCCCGACTGCGCAATAACACTTTCGCTCGGCGAAAAAAGCGAGGCGTCCTACCGCAGTTTCAAGGCCGCCGGGGCTGACCGCTACCTTCTCCGCCACGAGACCTTCGATCCGGACCATTACGCCCTCCTCCATCCTGCCGGGATGTCCAGGGAGAGGCGTCTGGACTGCCTCCGTGCCCTGAAGGATGCCGGCTTCCAGACCGGCACCGGCTTTATGGTCGGAAGCCCGTACCAGACCGTGGACACTCTCGTCGAGGACATTATGTTCATTCAGGACCTGCGACCCGAGATGATCGGTATCGGGCCGTTCGTCCACCACAATTCCACTCCGTTCGCAGCGATGCCTGACGGCAGCGTCGCCCTCACCCACAAGCTCATATCGATTTTCAGGCTTATGGACCCGTGCGCCCTTATCCCGGCAACGACATCCCTTGCGACGCTGGACCCCTCCGCGAGAGGGAAGGCCGTGCTGGCGGGAGCGAATGTAGTGATGCCCAACCTCACACCGGCGGGGAACAGGCAGTCGTACGACCTGTATGAGGGAAAGGCATCTTCCGGTGCGGAATCGGCGGAAGGACTTGGAGAACTTGAAAAGGAACTTGGCGCCATAGGCTATGAAATCAACTTCGGCCGTGGCGACTATGATAAAAGAACTTATTTAAAACAAGCATAACAATGTATGATGTGAAGTCGCCCAAGGCGGAAGAATTCATAGATGATGCAGAGATACGCGAGACCCTTGATTATGCTGAAAAGAACAAAAGCAACAGGCCTCTCATTGAGAGCATTATAGAAAAAGCATCCCTTTGCAAGGGACTCGACCATCGGGAAGCGGCAGTGCTGCTCGATGGCGACATCCCTGACCCGGTGGACCGCATATTCCGGCTCGCCGACGACATCAAGCCGCGCTTCGACGGCAACAGGATTGTGATGTTCGCGCCGCTTTATCTGTCGAACTATTGCGTGAACGGTTGCGTATATTGCCCGTACCACGCTAAGAACAAGAGGATTCCCAGAAGGAAACTCACCCAGGAGGAGATTCGTAACGAGGTCATAGCCCTCCAGGATATGGGCCACAAGCGTCTCGCAATCGAATTGGGCGAGCATCCCGTGGAGAACCCTATCGAATACGTACTTGAATCCATCAAGACCATATATGGCATCCACCACAGGAACGGTGACATACGGCGCGTCAATGTGAACATCGCAGCCACGACAGTCGAGAATTACCGCAAGCTGAAGGATGCCGGCATCGGCACATATATCCTTTTCCAGGAGACATATAACAAGAAGAGGTACGAGGCGCTCCATCCCAGCGGGCCGAAGAGTGACTATGCGTACCACACCGAAGCGATGGACCGTGCGCGTGCCGGCGGAATCGACGATATGGGGATCGGTGTCCTTTTCGGACTTACCGGCTACCGCTATGATTTCGTGGGACTTATGATGCACGCGGAACATATGGAAGCCGCCCTCGGAGTCGGCCCCCACACAATCAGCGTGCCCCGTATCCGCCCTGCGGACGATATCAATCCCGAGGAGTTCGCGGATGCTGTGCCCGACGAGAAGTTCCTTCATATAGTCGCCGTGATCCGTTGTGCGGTGCCCTATACCGGAATGATAATCTCCACGAGGGAGTCCCAGAAGGTCAGGGAGAAAGTGCTGGACCTTGGCATTTCCCAGATCAGCGGCGCTTCCCGCACCAGCGTCGGCGGATACACGGAAGAGGAGAGGGATGAGGAGACGGCGCAGTTCGACCTCGCGGACAAGCGCACCCTTGACGAGGTGGTGGACTGGCTTATGGAACTCGGATACATCCCGAGCTTCTGTACTGCCTGCTACAGGGCTGGACGCACGGGAGAGAGGTTTATGAAGATATGCAAATCCGGCAAGATCCAGGATTGCTGCACTCCCAACGCCATCCTGACCCTGAAGGAATACCTTCTCGACTACGCTTCGGAGAAGACGCGCGCC
>JAKSKA010000168.1 GCA_024401915.1 Bacteroidales bacterium | reverse complement strand
TGTCAACGTCCTTTATCGCCTTGTCCATTCCCGGGATCATCCCGGCCAGGTCCTTGATGTCGCCCATCTTGCGGACCTGCTGGATCTGGTCGTAGAAATCGTTCAGAGTGAACTGGTTGCGTGCGATTTTCTTGTGAAGCTCCCTGGCTTCCTTTTCGTCATAGGCTTCCTGGGCCTTCTCGACGAGGCTGACCACATCGCCCATTCCGAGTATGCGGTCGGCAACGCGGGCCGGGTGGAAGATGTCGAGCGCCTCGAGCTTCTCTCCCGTGCTCACAAACTTGATCGGCTTGCCGGTGACGGCCTTGATCGAGAGTGCGGCACCGCCCCTGGTGTCGCCGTCCATCTTGGAGAGCACGACGCCGTCGTAGTCTATCGCCTCGTTGAACGCCTTTGCGGACTCTACTGCGTCCTGACCCGTCATCGCATCGACGACGAAGAGCGTTTCGCTGGGGTTCACGGCTTTGTGGAGCGCCTTTATCTCTTCCATCAGCTCGTTGTCGACCGTCAGTCGTCCGGCAGTATCGACGATGACGACGCTGTAGCCTTCGCCGCGTGCGGTCCGGATGGCGTTCAGAGCCACCTTGACCGGATCCTTCTCTCCTTCTTCGCTATAGACAGGGACCTCTATCTGGCTGCCGAGGGTCTTCAACTGGTCGATTGCGGCGGGACGGAAGGTGTCGCAGGCTGCGAGGAGCACCTTCATTCCCTTCTTGCTCTTGAGGTTCAGCGCCAGTTTGCCGCTGAAGGTGGTCTTTCCGGAACCGTTCAGACCGGCAACGAGAACGACGGCGGGTGAGCCCTTGACGTTGATGTCGGTGCTTTCGCTGCCCATAAACTCGGCAAGTTCGTCGTGGACGATCTTGACCATCATCTGCTGCGGCTTGACGGCTGTGAGTACGTTGGCACCCATTGCTTTCGTCTTCACGTTGTCGCAGAATTCCTTTGCGACCTTGTAGCTGACATCGGCATCCAGCAGCGCCCTGCGTATGTCTTTCAGCGTCTCGGCGACGTTGATTTCACTGATTTTTCCTTCGCCCTTCAGTATCTTGAAAGATCGTTCAAGCCTTTCTGACAGATTTTCAAACATATCGGTTAATATTTTGGGACGCAAATTTAGCAATAAAAATCTTAATTTTCGGGATATGAAAAAACGAATAAAGAATTTTGCTCCTTTGCGGGGCGTAGGCCGGTTCATTATGCGCTGGTATGTCTATTCTTCATTCTCCCGCAAACGCGGAGGCAATAAGGCCGTGGCGGGAATGAACGCAAGGATCACGATGAAAATCGAGGAATGGGTGAGCGAGGGAGGCTTCCTAGCTCCCGATATCGGGCTCAAGGAGACTGCCGCCGGTTTCGGAGTAAGCGCAGACCAGCTGTCGGCTTATTGCCGCAACATAATCGGAAAGCCATTCCGGAGCTGGCGGAAGGAACTGAGGATCAGGGAATCGATGCGGCTTCTTCTCGAACGGCCTGAACTCTCGACGCGTGACGTCGCGGAACTCGTCGGCGTTATGGACAAGTCGGATTTCCGACGTCAGTTCACCGAGATCTGCGGATGCTCGCCCGCCGAGTGGCGCAGGAAGGCCGGAAAGTAAGCGTGCGCCGTTCCTGTATGTGGGAGGTGTGCGGGGGCTGAAAAAGTGCATCTCCCGCCTTGGCGTATCAATTTGTTTGAATAATTGTTATCTTTGAAGCATTAATATAACTGGATATGAAAAAGTTCTTGTTCGTCATCGTCTGCCTGTCCGCTTGTCTTTCCCTGTCCGGAAAGCAGCTCAAACAGGTTTCTCTTTTAATCAACCGCGATAATGGTATATATGCCAAAGGCGAGAAAGTGGTCGTGAGCGCAAAGGCCGAGCCCGGCTTCGAGGGGGACGTGTCGATATACGTTCTTCTGAACGGAAAGAAGGTCCTTGAAAAGGACATCGAACTTGGCACGGAGCCTTCCGTCATCTATGAAGGCTGCTATGACAGACCGCTCTGCGGTATGGTGTATGCCCATCTCCGTGATAATAAGAAGGTAGATACCGGTGTCGGTTTCGCCGTCGCTCCCGAGGAGCTCCGCCCCGGCTATCAGGAACCTGCGGACTACTGCCAGTTCTGGCAGGACGAACTCCGGAAGATGAGGAGCGTGAAGCCGGAAGTGACGCTTTCCGAAGTGGACCCGGGCGAGAAATATGCGGAGAAATACGTATGCTACAGCCTTGAGATTTCGATGCACGAAGGCTGGCCCGCACGCGGCTACCTCGCTATGCCCAGGGATGCGGCAATGAAGAGCCTTCCCATTGTGATGTACTTCCACGGCGCCGGCGTCAACAAGAAAGCCTGCCGCTCGACGGTCAAGACTGCGCTGTGGTACGCGTCACAGGGCGGCGGCTGCATCGCCCTCGATATCAATGCCCACGGAATGCTGAACGACCAGCCGCAGGAGTATTACGACGATCTCGCCAAGGGCGTGTTGAAGGAATACCGGACCGCTCCCATCACGACCAGGGAGGCGTTCTATTACAAGGATATGATGCTTCGCGACGTGCGTGCCCTGGATTATCTGTGCACTCTGAAGGAGTGGGACGGGGAGCGCGTGCTCGTTACTGGTTCCAGCCAGGGTGGTATGCAGAGCTGCTGCGTTGCGGCGCTGGACAGCCGTGTGAAGAAGATCGTCGCCATCGTTCCCGGCTTCTCGGATATGGGCGCAGCCTATGCCGAGGGTCGTGAGACAGGATGGACCCGCACCTACCGCAATGTGGCGAAATATCCCAACGCGAAGGATGTGGTGCCTTATTTCGACACCTGTAATGCGCTCCACCACACCGATGCCGATCTCTGGATGGAAGGCGGCTGCATCGACCAGACCTGCAAT
>JAKSKA010000167.1 GCA_024401915.1 Bacteroidales bacterium | reverse complement strand
CCGAATGGGAGCTCAAGGGCGTTCCCGTACGCCTCGCAATGGGTGCACGCGACCTCGCCGCAGGCACCGTGGAGGTGGCACGCCGCGACGAGCTCACCAAGGAGACCATGCCTATCGAAGGCATCGCGGAGCATATCGACAGTCTGCTCGTAGACATTCAGCAGAACATCTACGACAAGGCGCTCAAGTTCCGCGAGGACAACGTGGAGAAGTGTGACAGCTGGGAGGAATTCCAGACCAAGATACAGCAGGGCAAGTTCCTGCTCTGCCACTGGGACGGCACGACCGAGACCGAACAGGCCATCAAGGATGCCACCAAGGCAACGATACGCTGCATCCCTATTGACAGTTATGTCTGCGAGGAGGAAGGAAAGGACATATTCTCCGGCAAGCCTTCCCACAGACGTGTAGTTTTCGCAATATCGTATTAGTATGAAAAAAATAGCTATTCTCGTGGCCTCGATGGCCATCCTGCCCGGGCTCGCAAACGCCCAGGACGCGCAGAGCGCAGCAGCCGCTGCAGCCGCTGCCCTTTCCAATGCACCCAAGACTGAAATCGTCAAGAAACCTGTTTACTGGACCAACTCCGTCGAATTCAACCTCGGTTTCAACCAGACCGGACTCTGGGACTGGGCTGCCGGCGGTTATAACGCCGTGAGCCTCGCCGCAAGCATCGATGCGAAGGCCAACTACAAGAAGGACCTGATGAGCTGGAACAACCGTCTCCAGCTGAACTACGGATTCCTCTGGTCAGCCGACAAGAAGGAGCTTCTCCAGAAGAGCACCGACCGCATCTACCTCGAAAGCAAGTGGGCGTACGACCTCTTCGAGAAGTCAAAGTGGAAATACACGGCATCCTTCGACTTCCGTTCCCAGTTCACCGACAGCTATGACGAATATACGCTCGTCGGAGATGTATGGTCCGGAAAACTCAAGTCCGGTTTCCTCTCTCCCGCCTACACGAATCTCGCACTCGGTATGGAGTGGAAGCCCAATGACTGGTTCGACCTCAACATCGCGCCCGTCACCGGAGGCTTCACCATCGTCACCAACAGCGACCTCCGCCAGGCTTATGGTATGCACCTCACAGAAGAAGGGCTTGATCCCTTAATCGGAACCAACTACAAGAACGCCCTCTTCCAGTTCGGTGCCCAGGTCAAGGCCAACGCCAAGGCTACGATCAACGACAAGTTCACCTATGAAACCCAGCTCGTCCTCTTCTACGACTACATCAACAAGCCCGTCTATACCGGCTTCCCCGTACGTGTGAACTGGGACAACGCCATCAACTGGAAGCTCTCCAAGCTCTTCAAGGTCGGCTTCAACACCTGGCTCATCTACGACCCGAACATCACCATCATCAGGAATGGCGAGACCACCGGAAGGGACAGGATTCAGTTCAAGGAGTTCATAGCCATCAACTTCACCTACTCTATCCAGAACAAGAAATAATATGAGGATCCTTCTCGCTGTAAGTGGCGGGATCGATTCGATGTATCTCGCAAACAGGGCTCCGGAGTTATTCCCCGGGGCCTCGTTTGCTGTTGCACACTGCAACTTCTCCCTGCGCGGCGAAGAGTCCGACGGGGATGAGGAATTCGTACGCGGGTGGTGCGCAGAACGCGGAATCAGTTTCTTCGGAATGCGTTTCGACACTGCCGCCTACGCTTCCGAAAAAGGCATCAGCATCGAAATGGCGGCGCGTGAACTGCGTTACGGCTGGTTTGCGCGGATCTGCCGCGAGGAAGGGTTCGACGCCCTCGCCGTGGCCCATAACGCCAACGACAACGCGGAAACGCTGATGCTCAACCTGCTTCGCGGCACCGGCTCGAAAGGGCTCCGCGGGATGGCCGCCGTCGGTTCACTGCCCACCGCGGAAATTGATGGTCAGGTCCACTCCGGAGACACTGTTTTCTCCGCTGCCGTTGCCAGGCTCCACTCCGGAGACGTCGGCTGCGCCGACCCCACCCTGAAGGGTCCCCCCTCTTACGTTGCCGAGGGTGGCACGGTCTCCGGAGTGGACCTGACAACTCGATGCAGCGGCACGGTCTCCAGAGTGGACCGGATTACCATCAACAGCGACACGAAAAAGCCGATCCTCCTGCGGCCGCTGCTGAAAACGTCCAGGGCGGAGATAGAGCAATGGATGACGAAGAACGGATGCCGCTGGAGAGAAGACAGGACCAACGCGGACAGCGACTTCAAGCGCAACAAGATCCGCAATCTCGTATTCCCCCTGTTCGCGGAAATCAACCCCAGCTTCATCAGGACGCTATCGGAGGATATGGAAAGATTCGCCGAAGTCGATGACATCGCTGAAGACCTTTTCAGGGAATCCGGGCTGACCCTGCCGGTGAAGGTGGACAGCCTTCTGGAACACAAAAGGTGGAAATACCTGCTCTGGCGACTTCTGGAGCCGTACGGCTTCAGCCAGCCCACCTTCGACAAGCTCACCAGGCTGCTCGAACGCTACAAGGACGCGCCCCGCGGCACCGTGACGCTCGGAAGCAAGAGCTTCGAATCGCCGAAAGGAGGCGTAGAGATAAAAAAAGGCATCCTTCACGCATTTTGGAAGGAGAATGTAAAAAAATAGTTGTTACATTTGCAGTATGGCAACAGATGTACGTCAGCAGATAGAAGATGCTGCGGCTCACGTATTCGACGTATGCGCGAAACGTGTAAGCCCGGAAGACCTTGAACGCATCAAGGCCGCGTTCGAATTAGCGCGCGTGGCCCACGCGAACCAGCTCCGCAAAAGCGGTGAACCCTACATTCTCCACCCTATTGCCGTTGCGAACATAGCGGCGGAAGAGCTGGAGCTCGACGCCAATCCCGTCATCGCCGCCTTCCTCCACGACGTGGTGGAGGACACGGAATACACGGTCGAGGACATCCGCGAGCGCTTCGGGGATGACGTC
>JAKSKA010000166.1 GCA_024401915.1 Bacteroidales bacterium | reverse complement strand
CGACGCTGGGCGTTCCATACGTGGTGGTCGGCCTGTATTTCGCTCTCGAGGACAAGAACAACACGATACGGCTGATGAACCTCGGCAACGTGGTCGGAGACATCAACGTCGCGCCGAGGCGGGACAAGAGGATCACGCTTTTCGACAACAGCGGGGTGCTCAAGTTCTCCGTTGACCAGAACAACCTGATATATATCGAGTCCGACGACAACTACGTGAAGGTCTGGTATCTGGACTCGTCCGGCGGTATGAAGCAGTATATGCTCCGCTGCCGTCTGAAGACGATAGAGGAAAGTTTCGCTGACAGCGACCTCGTGCGCTGCCACCGCAAGTATATAGTGAATATCAGCAAGGTGCATACTCTCACTTCGGAAAAGGAAGGATATTTCCTCGACCTGGAGATAGATTCCGTGACTCCGATCCCCGTTTCCAAGAGCTACGAAGAGTCTGTCCTTGCGCGTTTCAATTCAAGATAGATATGTGGCAAAGAGTACAAACGCTTTACATCGGACTCTCGACTGCGCTCATTGCGTCGATGTTCTTCTGTGACAAGGCGGTGGACACCGCTTTCACGGCCTACTGGCCATATACGGTGTTCCTCGTGATCATCACCCTCCTGAACCTTATCGCCCTCGGCGCCTGCAAGTTCAGGATATTCCAGGTCCGCACCGTCGTGCTGGCGGCTATAATCACCCTGGCTCTGCAGGCCTGGCTCGCAGTGGACTTCTTCGTCACTTCCAACACCCCCGCCTTCCGCATAGCGGCGGTGTTCCCGATAGTCTGCGTCATCCTTGACGTGATGGCCGCCCGCGGCATCTGGGCCGACGAACTCATAGTGCGCAGTTCGTCAAGGCTCCGCGCCGCCAAAAGAAAGAAATAAACCCCAATCGATATGAGAATAGCAGAATCAGAACTTATCATCAACGGAGACGGGTCCATATTCCATCTTCATATCCGTCCCGAACAGCTTGCGGATAACGTGATACTTGTCGGTGACCCCGGCCGTGTGGCGATGGTGGCCTCCCACTTCGATTCCGTGGAAGCGGAAGGGTCGTCGCGCGAATTCTTCTTCGCGACCGGACTGTATGCCGGCAAGCGTGTTACGGTGCTCTCCACCGGCATCGGCTGCGACAACATAGACATCGTGATGACCGAGCTTGACGCGCTCGCCAACGTGGATTTCGAAACGCGCGAGATCAAACCGGTCCACCGCAGCCTCAATATCCTTCGCATCGGCACCTGCGGCGCCATCCAGCCCGACATCCCTCTCGGAGCCTTCATCTTCTCCCATATCTCGATAGGTTGCGACGGCCTGCTTAACTGGTATGCGGACCGCGATTCCGTTGCACTGCCTGACTTCGAGGAGGCGTTCAAGTCACATGTGAAATGGAACAAGAACCTTCCCGCGCCTTATTTCGTGCGCGCCGGAAAGGAGATGGTGTCCCGCTTTGAGGACTGTACCGTGAAGGGTATGACTGTGGCTGCATCGGGCTTCTACGGCCCTCAGGGGCGCGTAGTGCGCCAGAAGCTCGCGATGCCCGATATGCTCGAGGATTTCGAGAGCTTCGAGTACAAGGGATACAGGATCACCAACTTCGAGATGGAAAGCTCCGCAGTTGCCGGAATGGCTGCCAAACTCGGCCATAACGCCGGCACCGTCTGCTGCGCCATCGCCCACAGGTATCTGAAGGACGCGAATACGGATTACAAGCCCCGCGTGGAGGAACTCGTGGTTCTCGCCCTCGACAGGCTTACCGCCTAACTTGGAAGTCCGCCGCCGTCGCCTTGCTTGAACACGAAGGTGAACTTGCGGACGTTTTTCTCAGGGACCCGGCTTGCTGCCGGGCCCTTTGCTTTTCCTGAAAGTCTCCCGGTGATGGAGGCCCTCGTGATCCCGTTGGCTGAGAGGAATGCCTTCAGGGAACCGCTGTCCATACCCTCGAGCGCGAGCAGGAGATGCTCGGCGCAGGCTTCTTCCGCCCCCTTCCCGGCCGCTTCCGCAAGAGCCATCGCCACTGCGCTCTGGCCGGCCTTGGAAAGGCGCACGTTCTCCATCTCGCAATAGGGGATTGCGTGCTCGTGGAACACCGGCGCTTCGATGCAGCGCTTCAGATATTCCAGATTTATCCCCAGCGCTTCGAGGACGCGGCAGGCGTTGTTGTCGGAATGGCGCAGGATGCCGAGCGCGAGATGGTCGGGACCTATGGCCGCACTGCCGGTGCGCATCGCTTCATCGCGTGCGTAGGCAAGGACTTTCTCCAGTCCGCTTGAAAACACAGGTCCCCTTCTTACTTGAAACACAGTGGCACAAATAGGAAAATATTCGGATTTTTTTTGTTAAATTTGCGTGTTTATAATACTTCTGAAATTTTAAGCGAATTTTATGGATAGTGAGGTAAAGAATCTTGAAGAGACAACCGAGCAGATGCACGGTATAATCGAACCTGTCGAAATCGATCAGGAAATGCGTACGGCGTACATCGACTACTCGATGTCCGTCATTGTTTCACGTGCGCTTCCGGATGTCAGGGATGGCCTGAAACCGGTTCAGCGCCGCGTGCTTTACGGAATGGACGGCCTGGGCCTGAGCTATGGCGGACAGACCAAGAAGTCCGCGCGTATCGTGGGTGAGGTGCTCGGTAAGTTCCACCCGCACGGCGACAGCAGCGTCTATGACGCGATGGCCCGCCTGGCGCAGCCCTGGAACCAGCGTTATCCCCTCGTCTCCGGACAGGGCAACTTCGGTAGTATGGACGGTGACCCTGTCGCCGCGATGAGGTACACCGAGGCGAAACTTGCCAGGATGGCCGACGACGTGCTCGGCGACCTGGACAAGGATACCGTGGACATGCAGCTCAATTTCGACGATTCCCTCGAGGAACCTACAGTCCTTCCCACCAAACTTCCACTGCTTCTTCTGAACGGTTCCGCAGG
>JAKSKA010000165.1 GCA_024401915.1 Bacteroidales bacterium | reverse complement strand
TCCGACCATTGCCGCGGGCGTCAGGATCGTGGTCCCGGTAAGCGAACGCGTCTCCATAGTCCCGGATCTGGCAACAAGGCTTGTGTTCGTTGACAATGGAGGTGATTATCTTTCCACGGGGGTCTTCAACCCTGCGTATTCCCTTGCACATTCGAATTTCGCGGGCGGCGTTATGAAGGACAGGTACATAGAGGGACAGGTCCCGTATTTCGGCTCGAACAACGTCATCCTTGCTTCGGACAAGCTGTGCGTCCTCCGCTTCGATTTCAGGTGGAGGCTGGGACGCAGGTATTATATCTCTGCTGTCGCATCCGGATTTTTCGAGGACAGCACCCTCGGAGGCCTTGCGATGGATATCCGGCCTGATGACTGGGCGATCGGGGTGGAGAGCGGCTTTTCCACCGTTTTGGGCCCCATCAAGGCCAATGTCCACTGGGACAGGAGACTGGGTTTGGGCGCGTATGCATCCATAGGATTTGATTTCTGATATGGACGAAAGACAGAAAAAGATTCTTGCCTCGCTCGAGCGCAGCTGTGCGAGATGCGAATATTCGGAAAAGGACGTTATGGCGAAGGCTGTCCGCTCGCTGTCGAAAACAGGGGAGGTCACGGACAGGGATGAGCTCTCCCGTGAGGCGGCCGAGATAGTTTCCGCGCTCGTAAGTGAGTCGTATGTGGATAATCTGCGCTATGCGTGTGCGTTCGCAAGGGAGAAGGCTTCACTGACCGGCTGGGGCCCTGCGAAAATCAGGCTTGCGCTTCAGGCGAAGGGCATATCCGGGGAACATATCAAAGAAGCCCTGGGTGAAATAGATTCCGCCAGGGCTTCCGAAAAGCTTCTTAAACTGATTGTCGCGAAGAGACGTTCTCTGAAAGGCGACCCCCAGATACGTCTCAAACTCCTCCGCTTCGGTCTCGGCCGCGGTTACGGCTATGACGAGGTGGAAAAGGCGGTCGAGGAGAGCGCTCAGGCTATCTGAGGCTTCCCGGGACGTTCACGCCTGCCGGAATCGTCGAGCTTGCGCTCCTCCATCTTCCCGTCCTGAAGGTCGAGGTAATCCTCCCTCCTGTTGAAGATATCTATGGCTGCGAAGATTGCCGCCCTCATCGAATGGGGGTCGGCTTCATCCCTGCCCGCCATCTCATACGCGGTCCCGTGGTCGGGTGAGGTCCTGATGACGGGGAGGCCTGCCGTGAAATTCACGCCGTCGTCGAAGGCGATGGTCTTGAACGGCGCAAGTCCCTGGTCGTGGTACATCGCCAGCGTGGCGTCGAACTCCTCGTAGTGGCCGAGGCCGAAATATCCGTCAGGGGAGAAGGGACCGAACGCGAGTATGCCTTCTTCGGTGGCCTTCTTTACGGCCGGAATGATGATTTTCTGCTCTTCGTCGCCGAGCAGTCCGCCGTCTCCGCTATGGGGGTTGAGGCTAAGCACGGCGATGCGCGGGTGGTCGATGCAGAAATCCTTTTTCAGGGAGTCGCTCATCAGACGCAGCTTGCTGACGATCTTCTCCTCCGTGATGAGACCGGCTACGTCACGAAGCGGAACGTGGCCCGTTACCACGCCGATGCGCAGCCTGCTGCTGACCATCAGCATCGTCACGTCCTTCACGCCGAAGGCGTTCTGGAGGTACTCGGTGTGGCCGGGGAAACCGAAGCCCTGTCCGGACATCGCCTTCTTGTTGATGGGACCGGTCACGAGAACGTCTATGTCACCTTTCTTCAGGTCGGCTACAGCGCGCTCGAGTGCCGTGATGGCGGCCTTGGCGGATTCGGGTGTGGCCTGGCCGGGCTCCGCGTACACGTTGTCCGGCAGGCAGTTCAGGATGTTGATGCGCTTGGGGTGCGCTTCTTCGGGATGGTTGATCACGTTGGTGTCCATCTGCTCGATCTCCGGGATGGTCTTCTTGTAGAAGCCGAAGAGCTTTGACGAACCGTATATCACGGGCGTGAACTGGTCCAGTATCCTGGGGTCCGAAAGTGCCTTGATTATCACTTCATATCCTATTCCGTTGGAGTCTCCCTGGGTGATTCCCACGAGTATTTTGTTGTTCTGCATATATTAGTTGAATAATTCATTTTCTTTTTCCTGTGCTTCGTATCCTTCGTCCGCCGGCAGCCCTTCCAGGCTCCTCGCCTGGACGGCCATTCTGTCGCAGCATTCGTTCTCCGGATGGCCGGCGTGGCCCTTGAGCCAGTGGAAAGTCACCCTGTGGCTCCTGTACAGCGGAACGAAACGCTGCCAGAGGTCGGGGTTCTTGACTTTTTTCCATCCTTTGGCGATCCAGCCCTCCAGCCAGCCTTCCGTTATGGCTTTCACCACGTATGAGGAATCGCTCCATACCTCGACTACGGCATTCTCCCACTTTATCGCTTCCAGGCCCTTTATTACGGCAAGGAGTTCCATCCTGTTGTTCGTGGTGCGGGCGAATCCGCCCGACAGTTCCTTCCTTGCGTCGCCGCATTTCAACACCGCGCCATACCCTCCGGGACCCGGATTGCCGCTCGCGGCTCCGTCCGTGTAAAGATATATGGTCGGTCTTGTTGCCATTTTCTGCAAAATTAACTAATTTTGCCGTATTTGGAAGACGTTTTCCAAATGTTTCGATCAATCTTTTGATTATGAATATACTTGTGACCGGGGCGAACGGCCAGCTCGGCACCGAGCTTCGCATCCTGTCGAGGCAATTCCCCGACAACAGATATCTCTTCACCGACGTGACGGATGTCCCCGGCGTCGAGACCATCCATCTTGACATCTGCGACCGCGATGCGGTACGCCTCGTGGCGGCCTCCGAGAAAATCGACGTCATCGTGAACTGCGCTGCATATACCAACGTGGACAGGGCTGAGGATGATGAAAAGACGGCGCGGCTCCTGAATGCGGGTGCGGCCGGGAATCTTGCCATTGCCGCCCGCGAGACCGGGGCCACGCTCATCCATATCTCGACTGACTACGTCTTTTCC
>JAKSKA010000164.1 GCA_024401915.1 Bacteroidales bacterium | reverse complement strand
CCGACATCGGATTCAGCATAATGAGCATCACCCCGGAATGGCAGCAGTGCGTCGATTTCAGCATCCCCTGGACAACCGAGTCCTCCGTCCTCCTCGTCGGCAGGGAGTACGCTCCGGCGGAGCTCCTGCAATCAGGCAGCGGAGATGAGACATCTTTCCTCGACAGCCTGAAGGAAAGCCTCCACAAGACCCTCATCAAGGAGGACCGCTACAAGATGCTGCTGGACGGATTGGGAGCAACGCTCCTGATCTCCATCCTTTCCGCCATCTTCGGCACGCTTCTCGGGATACTGCTCTGCTTCTGCTCGATGCGCAGCAACAGGCTGGTGTCCGGAGCGGCAAATGTTTATGTGGAATTTATGCGCTGCATGCCCCAGGTCGTGCTGCTGATGATATTGTTCTACGTCGTCTTCGGGAACACCGAGATAACCGGGGACTGGGTAGCGATAATCGCGTTCTCCCTATGCTTCGGCGCCTATACCAGCGTGATCTTCAAGAGCTGCGTGGAGAGCATCGACAAGGGCCAGATGGAAGCAGCCCTGTCACTCGGCTTCGGCAGGGTGAAGGCATTCGTCAACGTCGTGCTGCCCCAGGCGGTACAGCGTGCGGTGCCTTTGTACAAGGGTGAATTCATCGGTCTTGTGAAGGCCACGTCCATAGTCGGATACATTGCCGTGTTCGACCTCACGAAGGCAGGCGACATAATCAGGAGCCGCACTTTCGAGGCGTTCTTCCCCCTTATTCTTGTGACCCTGCTGTATTTCATCGTAATCTATGCGCTCACCCTCGCACTGAAGTATATCGAGTCAAAGACGCAGCCAAAACGTAAAAAATTCTTCAAATGATAAGGATAGAGCATCTTTCCAAGGCCTTCGAGGATAACGTCACGGTTCTGAAGGACATAGACACCGTCATAGAGGATGGTGAGATCATCAGCATCATCGGACCGTCCGGAACAGGAAAAAGCACCTTCCTGCACTGCATAAACAAACTCTCCACCCCGACTTCAGGACATATTTGGATCGACGGGATGGACGTTTGCGACCCTAAATGCGACATACGCGCCATACGCCGCAAGGTGGGGATGGTCTTCCAGAATTTCAACCTCTTCAACCACCTGTCCGTACTGGACAACATTATGGTCGGCCCCATAAAGCTTCTCGGGATGAGCAGGGAAGAGGCCGAGGCCCAGGGGCGCAAACTGCTCTCGCAGGTCGGGCTTTCCTCCAAGGCGGAAGCTTTCCCCCACGAATTGAGCGGAGGACAGAAACAGCGCGTCGCCATCGCAAGGTGCCTGTCGATGCATCCCGAGGTGATCCTTTTCGACGAGCCGACTTCTGCGCTGGACCCCACGATGGTCAGCGAAGTCCTCAGCGTCATCCGCGACGTGGCGAAGCAGGGCATAACGATGCTTATCGTCACCCACGAGATGAAGTTCGCAAGGGACGTCTCGACAAGGGTGTTCTATATGGACAAGGGTATCATTTACGAGGACGGCACGCCCGAGCAGATATTCGACAATCCACGGAACACCTTCACCAAAGTGTTCATAAACAGGATACGCGCCTACGATTTCAACATAGAGGACAAGGACTATGATGTCTTCGCGATGATGGGAGGTCTCAGGAACTTCTGTATGCGCTATGCCCTCAAGCCATCTTCCATCGACAGGATAGAGGCTCTTGTCAGGAACTCGCTGGAGCTCTGCTTCAGGAACAATCCCGACTCCGGAGCGATGAGGCTGAGGGTCACATATTCCGAAGTCAATGAAGAAGCCAAAGTGAAGCTGAAAGCCGCCCCGGAGCAGCGCAGTTTCATCTCGCCGGACGTGGACAGCCCGGAGCTGGCCGAAATCAGGCGCAACTGCGACACCGTCAACGAGAGGCTCGAGGATGGCAGCCTCAAGCTCACGCTGACATTCAAGTGCTGAGCGCAGCCCCTGCTATATCGAAAGGATACCTAGTACGTTGATGAGCTCCTTGTCAAGGGGCTTGTTCCACTTGATTGCGCGGGAAAGGGGGACATAGACTATCCTGTCGTCCTTCATAGTAGGCTTGTTATCATTGCAGCCAATATTATTTCCTTGTTTTCAATCTGCGCCTCGACGGATGGCAGAGTATGCTGATCTCGACGCCATCTATCTTGTAACCGCGGAAGCGGTGGCCTTTCATCGCCGTTTCGATCAATGAATTGAGCTCCGGGTCGGCGACATCCTGGAACTCGCCGTCCATAAAGTTGTAGAGGTGGACGTGGCGCGACGGAACGGCATCGAAATACTGTCTGGTATCCGAGCTCAGCCGGCGGGAGTAGATGCCCGCATCGGCAAGTTCCGCCAATATGCGGTAAACGGAAGCCCTGGTGATCTTCACCTCGCCGGAAGCGGCGATGTGTGCCACGACCTCTTCGGCGCTCGCGTGTACAAGCTTCATCATTGCAGAATGGACTGCAGTACGCTGCGGCGTGGATTTCATACGCGCGAAACGCAGCATACGGTTGAATGAGGCCAGGTCGGGAACGCTATCGTGCTTTCGTGCCATAGACTAAATCTCCTTGCGCCAGCGGGCAAGCGGGATGCCGAGCTGGTCACGATATTTGGCGATGGTGCGGCGCGCCACCTTGTATCCGCGTTTGTTCATCTCTACGACAAGCTGCTCGTCAGTGAGCGGTTTCCTCTTGTCCTCGGCCGCGACACATTCCTGGAGGGCCTTCTTCAGTTCCTTGGTGGACACGGTGTCCCCGTCGCAGTTCTCCATTCCCTCGGAGAAGAAATATTTCAACGGATAGATGCCGAAATGGGTCTCTATGTACTTGCTGTTGACGACACGCGAGATCGTGGAGATGTCGAAACCGGTAACGTCCGCAATGTTCTTCAGTACCATAGGTTTCAGCCTGGCCTCGTCGCCGTCGACGAAGAATTCCCGCTGATAGTCGAGTATGGCCTGCATAGTGCGCGTAAGCGTGTTCTGGCGCTGCTTGAGAGCCT
>JAKSKA010000163.1 GCA_024401915.1 Bacteroidales bacterium | reverse complement strand
CGAATACAGGATAAGGATGTTCTGGAAACTGGAAGCGGCAATCTTCGCCGATGCGGGTAACGTATGGACCTGGAAGCCTTCACCCGGTGAGGATCCCGAACATCCCACGTCCATCGGCCCCGATTTCTACAAGGCGATTGCGATGGACTGGGGCTACGGTCTGAGGGTGAACCTCGATTTCATCGTACTGCGTCTCGACCTGGGTCACAAACTGCGCGATCCCTCGGTCGGGAAGAACGCGGATCCCTGGAGAAGTCCGGCCACCTGGTACAAGAGCAACGGCTTCGCCATCCACTTCGGCGTGGGATATCCTTTCTGATTTATTTCTTTGGATAATATTTGGGCCAGCACGCTTCAAGATAGGCGCGCATCTGGTCTTCGTACTTTCCGGGCGCGGGTTCGTAGAACACAGTGCCTTCAAGCCCCTTGGGCATGAATTCTTGGTCGACAAAATGGCCGGGGAAATCGTGCGCATATTTGTAGCCGTCCGCGTATCCCAGGTCTTCCATAAGTTTTGTCGGCGCGTTGCGCAGGTGAAGCGGCACAGCGGCCGTCCTGTCCTTCGAAGCGGCTGCCAGAGCTTTTTCGATTGCCATATATGAAGCGTTGCTCTTCGGCGAGCTTGCAAGATATACGGTGCATTCCGCAAGCGGAATACGGGCTTCTGGCATTCCGATGGTATGAACAACCTGGAAGCAGGCGTTCGCGAGAAGAGGCGCGTTGCGGTTGTCGAGGCCGACGTCTTCGCTTGCGCCCAGGCATAGTCTGCGGGCGATGAACAGGGGATCTTCACCGCCGTCGAGCATCCTTGCCAGGTAATAGACGGCAGCGTTGGGGTCGGACCCCCGGATGCTCTTGATGAAGGCGGAAATGATGTCGTAATGCATCTCTCCGTCCTTGTCGTAGATTGCCATCGATTCCTGGAGACATTCGTTGACTGTCCTGTTGTCTATGACAATATGGTCGGCGTTGCCGGCCGCATCCACCACAATCTCAAGTATATTGAGAAGTTTCCTTCCGTCTCCTCCTGACTGGCGGAAAAGCGCCTGGGTCTCGCGCACTTCGATATCGCGTTTGGAGAGCAGCTCGTCCTTTTTCAAAGCCCTGTCCAGCAGTCGCTGCAAATCGTTAATTTCCAGAGACTTGAGCACAAACACCTGACATCTTGATAAAAGAGGGGAAATGACCTCGAAAGAAGGGTTTTCGGTGGTCGCTCCAATGAGGACGAATGTGCCGTCCTCCACGGCTCCGAGAAGCGCGTCCTGCTGCGCTTTGTTGAAACGGTGAATCTCGTCGATGAACAGGACGGGCGCCGCTCCTTTCGAGAAAAGGTTCTTGCCCTTGGCCGCGTCTATTACGTCGCGTACGTCCTGAACTCCGGCGCTGACAGCCGACAGGGTATGGAACTCCCTGTCGAGGGAATCAGCAATGATGTGGGCGAGGGTGGTCTTCCCGACTCCCGGAGGGCCCCATAGTATGAACGAGGACAGGTTGCCGCTCTCGATCATATTGCGCAGCACGCAACCTTTCCCGACCAGATGGGACTGGCCGACGTACTCGTCCAACGAACTGGGGCGCATCCTTTCGGGAAGGGGAGCAAGTGCCTTCTGGTCCATATCAGATATTGATTACGAGATATACGAAATAGCCTATGTAGGTGAGAAGCAGAATCGATCCTGCGGGACGTCCGATGTAATCCTTCTTGCCGTGGATGGAGGCGAGCATCAGAATCAGCATGCTCGAGAAGAGTACGGCCAGGTCTACGGAGTCGATTGCGGAACAGTCGACAGGCCTTATGATGGCCGAGCATCCGAGTATCAGGAGAATGTTGAAGATGTTGGAACCCAATATGTTGCCGAGTGCCATCTGACCTCTTGATTTAGCAGCGGCGATAATGCAGGTCACCAGCTCGGGAAGTGATGTTCCTCCCGCTAGCAGGGTAATCGCGATGAACTTCTCGCTGACTCCTATCGCCCTTGCAAGCGTGACGGAGGATTCTACGAAATACTTGCCTCCGGCTATGAGGAACAGGAGCCCAAGAAGAGTTGCGACTACAGCTTTCCCAAGACCCATCTCGACTGCCGAAGGAACGCCGACCTGGGTGTCTTTCGACTTGAAGCAATAGATTAGATAGGCTGCGAAAATAGCCAGGAACACAATGCCTGACACCCTGGATATCCTGCCGTACATACAGACTGCGCAGAGTATGAGGGTGACAAACGTAGTGATGGGGATGTCTTTCCTGACATTGGCCTGTGTGATTGCCACCGGCATCAGAAGCGCGGTCAATCCCAGAATCAGCAGGGTGTTGAATATGTTGGAACCTATCACGTTGCCGACGGCCACGTCGTTTATCCCTTCGATGGCTCCGGTGAGGCTCACTACCAGTTCGGGGCAGGAGGTGCCGAACCCGACGATGGTCAGTCCGATTACGAACTCGCTGATTCCCAGCCTTCTCGCAATCACTGATGCGCCGTCGACAAGTCTGTCCGCGCCGTATATCACGAGGGCGAGGGAAATGATGAGTATGATGATTGTCTGTGTCATTTGCGTATTAGTCTGCAGACGTTTTCAACGTGTTGAGTATGGGGGAACATATCGACAGGTTGTACGTCGGTTATGGTATATTGTCCGGAAAGCATCGCCAGATCGCGTGCCTGCGAGGCAGGATTGCAGCTGACGTAAACGATGCGCTCCGGAGCGGCTGCGAGTATGGTCTTGACCACGTCCGGATGCATTCCGGCGCGGGGAGGGTCGACTATCATCACATCCGGCTTCCCGTGCGCAGCTATGAATCCGGGAGTCAGCACATCCTTCATGTCGCCGGCAAAGAATTCGCAGTTGGTGATGCCGTTGGCCTCGGCGTTGATACGGGCGTCGGCGATCGCTTCGGGGACATATTCTATTCCTATGACTTTCGCTGCCTTCCCGCTCACGAACTGCGCTATGGTTCCCGTGCCGGTATAGAGGTCATACACGACCTCGCTTCCGCTCAGGCCG
>JAKSKA010000162.1 GCA_024401915.1 Bacteroidales bacterium | reverse complement strand
GAGGGTGTATTATCCCCCGAAGAGATGCAGAAGGCTATCGATGCGTTCCTGAACGTCAGGACGCCTCCGATGCCGACGTACCAGTCACCGTAGCGGGACAGGCGGGCGAAGGTTTCGGCACTCCCGCTGAAGGCGTGGAGATTGCCCCTCAGGCCCAGGGCGCGGCAGTCGCTGATTATGGCGAAGAAATCCTCCGTAGCGTCGCGCAGGTGGATGTTGACCGGCAGGTCCCACTGCGCTGCAAGTTCGAGCTGGAGGCGGAACGCCTCTTTCTGTTCCTCGCGGAATTCCGTGGAATAATGGTAGTCCAGCCCGATTTCTCCGACGGCGACGGCGCCTTTGCCCTTGAATTCCAGCATCTTGTCGATTTCGTCCTTCCATCCGGCCGTGACGGAGCCCGGATACAGGCCGAGCATAGGGTGCAGGATGTCAGGATGGCCCGCACAGACCTCATACATCGCTTCCCGTTCCGACGAGTCGACGTCGGCCTGGAGCATATGCGTGACGCCCGCTTCGAGCGCCCGCGCAATGACCTCCTCCCGGCAGCCGGCGAATGCCTCGTCGCTTATGTGGGTATGCGTGTCTATGAATTCCGGATTCATAGCGCAAATTTAGTCATTTCTGACGTTTATCACACATCTTTGCAGCAAATCGGTGCTGACGAATCCGTCGCTTTCCAGCATCCCGACCATTGCGGCGGCTTCCCGGTAGGGCAGGGCGACGGCTTCCGAGAGCCCCTCCGGCGTGATTCCCCGGTTTTTTTTGATTTCCACTGCGATACGGCACAGCAGTGTGACGGTCTGCGTGTCAGCAATCCCTGAATAATGCGCCCTGACTGCGTCCTCGATGCCGTGGCTCCTCCGCATGTTGGAGCTTTCCAGCCCGAGGTCGGCGCTTAGCGATGTGCGCGGGAAGCGCGGCTCCGCCACCTTTCCCTTCCGCAGCTGGTCGCAGCCCTGGGAACGCAGGTCGTCCGCACGTCCTGGCAGGGCCAGCACCGTCCTGCCGTAGCCGGCCGCCAGGCGCGCCGTCATCATCCCGCCGCCCTTGAGCCTGGATTCTATCAGGATGGTGGCGCTGCTCATACCGGCAATGATGCGGTTGCGACGAAGGAAGTTCAGCTGGTTCGGCGGCGTTCCGGGCGGGTAGTCGGTCACCAGCGCCCCTCCGGGGAATTCCGCGATTTTCCCGGCTGCAGTGCGGTGGGAGGCGGGGTACACGCTGTCGATGCCTACCGGTAGCACTGCGATCGTGGGCAGCTTGCAGGCCAGCGCGGCCATATGGGCGCTGATGTCCACCCCGAGTGCCAGACCGCTGACTATCGACGGACGGGAAGGGGAGCACGCAATTGCGCGCACCGTCCTTTCGCTCCATTCCTTCCCGTAGAGGCTGAGGTCGCGTGTGCCCACAATGGCTATCTTCCCGCGGCTGTTGAATATTTCGGCCGGAGTGCTCGTGCTCCTGACGTAAAGCCCCGCAGGTGCGTCCTCGCATTCCTTCAGCAGCTGCGGGAAATCCGGGCTGGTCAGGGGCACGAAAACGGCCCCGATGCTTTTCAGGTAGTCGATTTCCCGGTCCGCCTTTTCCAGCGCATCCGTGTTTATCGACCCCGAGTATTTGCTGCAGGGACCGAAGATCGAACGCAGTTCGTCCGATGACAGCGAAAAGACGGCCGCTGCCGATCCGAGGTTCTCGATGAGGCGGACCGAGTATTTCGGTTCGAATCCGAAGATGCGGTTGAGCGCCAGGGCTCCCGCTAGTTCAAGTCTGGTCTTATCCATCTTCCACAAATCTTTCTCCGCAAAAATAAAAAGAAAAAACCGTTCGTGAAGAACGGTTTTTCCATACATCGATATTGAATTTCAAATCAGATGATCAGCATTGCATCGCCATACGGGCCGAACCGGTATCCGTTTTCAAGGGCGACCCCGTATGCGTTCATCACGTTCTCGAAACCTCCGAATGCGGCCACTGCCATCAGCATCGTGGACTCGGGCAGGTGGAAGTTGGAAACGATTGCGTCAGGAATCGTGTACTCGTAGGGCGGGAAGATGAATTTGTTCGTCCAGGTGTCGTTGGCGCGTATCTCCTTGTTCGTGGTGACATAGGTCTCGAGGGCCCGCATCACCGTGACTCCGATGGCGCAGAGCTTGTGGCCGGAGTGCTTGGTGGCGTTTATCTCTTTTGCGGCCTGCTCGGAGATGATCATCCTCTCGCAGTCCATCCTGTGCTTGGAGAGGTCTTCGACATCGACGGCCCTGAAATGTCCGATTCCCATATGGACGGTTATGAACGTCTTGTCTATATCCTTGAGGATCAGCTTGTTGAAGAGCTCGCGGCTGAAGTGGAGACCGGCTGCCGGCGCAGACACTGCGCCTTCGTTCTTCGCGAAGATGGTCTGGAACTCCTCCACGTCCCTTTCGTCGGGCTGTTCCTTGACCCATTCGGGGACAGGGGTCTGGCCGAGCGCGAAAAGGGCCTGCTTGAACTCGTCGTAAGGTCCGTCATAGAGGAATCTGAGTGTCCTTCCGCGTGAGGTCGTGTTGTCGATGACCTCGGCGACCATACTCGAGCCGTTGCCGAAGAAGAGCTTGTTGCCTATCCTTATCTTCCTTGCGGGATCCACGATCACGTCCCAGAGTTTCTGCTCGCGGTTGAGCTCGCGGAGCAAGAACACCTTGATGTCAGCCTCGGTCTTCTCTTTCTTGCCCGAGAGCTGCGCCGGGAACACTTTCGTGTCGTTGAGGACGAACCTGTCACCCTTCCCGAAATAATCTATGATGTCCTTGAATTTCCTATGCTCGATTTCTCCGCTGTCCTTGTGGAGAACCATAAGCTTGCATTCGTCCCTCCACTGTATCCTGCCGTCCACTTCCGGCATCAGTTCCCTTGCGATCTTGTCACGGGTGAGGTCGAAATCAAATTGTGAGAGTTTCATACTTCAATAGATATACCATTAGTGTCCACTAAAAATTCATAAAAGTTCTTTGAAAATATTGAAAGTTAGGT
>JAKSKA010000161.1 GCA_024401915.1 Bacteroidales bacterium | reverse complement strand
GCGCTCTGCTCGAAGCGCTCACGTGCGGCAGCCTCCCCCAGCTCTGCGGAAAGCATCTCCCAAGCCTCGACGACCTTGCCGGAATCGTCCAGACCGCCTATCTGGTCGCAGCCGACCTTGATTATGCGGCACACGCGCTGTGAAACGCCCAGGTCCTCGACGCCCCAGCTCTTGCCTCCGTGGAAGCATTCAGGGTCCTGTTCCCTGTATTCATAATAGAACGGCACCGGCGCCCAGTCCTTCCACACGTTCCAGTCCGTACAGACGACGCCGTCGAAAGAATATCTGCTTCTCAGGAGGTCCGCAATGATATAGTTGCTGAAATTCTGGCCCACATTCTCCCCGGACGGGTCGATGCCGTAGGAGATGTTGTAGCCGGGCATTATGGCGCTGGCACATTCCGTCTCCCCTCCAAGCTTGAACGCGCCTTCCGTGAAGGGCTTGAGCTGCAGTTCGAAATTGCCGCCCGGGTACACGCCCCACTTGCCGATGCAATGGTGGCTCTCGCGTCCGGCCTCACAAGTGCCGACTCCCGGCCAGTGCTTCACCATAGCATTTACGCTCAGGTTTCCCCAGCCGTCCCCGGAGCCTGGACTAGTCTGGAAGCCGGCGACCTCGGCGCGCGCCATATCGGTGACGAGGTCCGGATCCTCCGAATAACAGCCGGTGCAGCGTTTCCACCTCGGGTCCGTGGCCATATCGATTTCCGGGCCGAGGAAGGTGGTGATCCCGAGAGCCCTGAACTCCTGTGAGGCCACCTCCGCGAAAATGCGGGCCACCTCAGGGTCGAACGAGGCCCCGAGTCCCAGGTTTTCCGGCCATTTGGAGACATTGCCGCCGGTGGCGCTGAATTCGTCGCCCGATTTCGAGCCGTGACGCGGGTCGGAGCTGATGTTCACTGGAATGCCCAGCGGGGAAGATTCCGTGAAGGCCTGGACCTTGTTGGCCCAGCGGGCGCAGTCGCCGGCAGTGCTGATCGAACTCAAGAGTATATGGCGTATGTTCCCGCCGCCGAGGGATTCCAGCTGCGCAGCGCTGAGCGTGTCCGCGAATACCTTCTGGTGGGAGCTGTAAAGCATCAGCCCCGCTATTTCCTCCCGGGACATCCTCGAAGCGAGATCGGCCGCGCGGTCCGCGCTTCCCTGACGCCAGTCCTCATAAAGGTCCAGGGAGCCATTCTTGTTCAGGTCCTTGAAGAGAAGACCGTCCTTTTCGATGAGCCGGACTCCGGAATCCGGGGAAACGCCCAATGACAGCCTGTTCTTCAGAATATACTCTACATACCCCTCGTGCTCAACTTCCCTTGTCCCGTTACACGCGCACACAAGCGCCAGCGAAGACAGCAGGGCAATATCAAATCTTCTCATCACCTATCAGAATTCGTTGGTATGGTATGCGTTGGAAAGGTCTTCGAAACCTATCTCGTTCCTGTCTATGAGCAGGAGGGGGCTGTCCCAGACGGGCACGTCATTGTAGCGGGTGAAGGTTGCGTTCGGGGAATGGTGCCACATCGCCAGTTCGTACACGCGGCCCGTGATCGGCTCGACCAGTACAGGTTTCTTCATACGGAACTTCTCCACGGTGAGCTCTATCCTGTCCCAGCTCAGCTCGCGTGACGGAGCGTTGTCGCAGTACCAGTACATCACGCCTACCGTCTTGTCCCCCTTCTGCAGGCCGACGAGCTTTATTCTCCTGGCAGTGTTGGCGGAGTATTCCATCTCCCCCGCGGTAATCTCGTCAGGGAGCAGGTTCACGAAATGCTTCACAGCGTAGAAAGAAGGTTTGCGGTATATCACCGTTCCCTCGAGGTCTGTGCACAGCAGGCCGAAGCTCTGGCGGAAATGGATCTCACGACAGTTGTTGTCGGCAATTGTGAATATGCTGCAGGGATGCGACATCGCGAAGTCGCAGCCCATACGGCGCAGGATGACCTTCGCCTGACGGTATTCATCCCACTCCACGAACTTCAGCGCGTGCGCCCACCCGAGTTCGGAGGGGCAGCCACTCTCGCCCTGCAGGATGCCGATGGAAGGATTGAACGCATCCAGGGCCTCCCGGAAGAGAGGGAAATCGACATCGGAATTGTCCGGATTCTCATAATACTTATGGAGGGAGACATAGTCGAAAAGGTCGGTGCCGCCCTTTTTCTTCACCATATCCAGCACGTCTTTGAAGAACTTCAGGTCGAAGGAAGCGAGCGCAAATGCCACAATCTTCGCATCGGGGTCCTTTTTCCGGATAAGGCGGCAGGTGCGTACAAGCAGGTTCGCATAGCGCTCGGGGTGCTCGGCATTCACCTTGATATTCGGCTCGTTCCACACCTCATAGCAGGTGATGCGGCCCTTATAGCGGAGAATGACCTTCTCCACGAATTTCAGCCACGCGTCCATCACCGGCCCGTCCTCGAATATCTGTGAGCCGAGGGACGCGTCGGCATTGGGATAATAGATTGGATTCGTATAGCTCAGACACATCCACGGCTTGATATGCCTTGTGTTCAGCCCGTCCACAATGGGATCCAGCCAGGAAAAGTCATACACTCCTTCCTTCTTCTCCGTCTTCATCCACCCGCTTTGTATCCTCGCGTAGCCTACGCCCAGCTCCGGGAGATAGTCCTTGTACGCCTCGAAGTTCGAGTAGTTGCTGTCCAGACACTCGCATGCTATCGACCAGCGGGACGCATTGATTTCTCCGCTCTTCTTTACGGAAATGCGGCCTATCTGCTGAAGGTCGGGGCCGGTCTGGTTGAATTTGCGCCAGGTGAGAGAATAATAATTCTGGCCGGAAGCGGCGACAGTGCCGAAAGCCAGTACAAAAATTGATATCAGAAACAGTTTTCTCATTTTATACGTGGTTATTCTACAAATATAGTCAAATTATCGGGACATACCCGTATCAGTCCAGTCCTTTGCTGATCCTCTCGATCTGGGCGGAATCGCGCAGCATATCGATGAAGATGTCCGCCGAACGCTTGCGATAACCCTCCTTCGGCCTGTGGATACAGGCTTCCATCGAGTAGTTT
>JAKSKA010000160.1 GCA_024401915.1 Bacteroidales bacterium | reverse complement strand
GCGTGCCCCTGTAGTCTTGTGAGCTATCTCGCGGGCCTTCTCGAGCGCTGCGGGGGTCATCGGCTGCGGCTGCCAGCTTTCGCGGTAGTCTCCCTCCACCTGATGGTGTCCGATAGGCTCCAGACAGGTGGTGCCGCCGCTGTGGCGCACGGTCAGCAGCGTGATCTCATAATCGAAATCGACGAACCTCTCGACAATGACGCGTCCCGCCCCTGCGCGGCCGCCTTCCTGTGCGATGGCCCAGGCCTTGTCTATGTCCTCGCTGCATTTGATCGTGCTCTGACCGTGTCCCGAGGAACTCATCACCGGCTTCACGACGCAGGGGATGCCTACCTCGGCTATCGCTGCGCGGAATCCTTCATAATCGTCGGCGAAGCGGTAGAATGATGTAGGAAGTCCCAGCTCTTCTGCGGCCAGCCTGCGTATTCCCTCCCTGTTCATAGTCAGGAATGCGGCCTTTGCCGTGGGGATGACGTTGTAGCCTTCCTTCTCGAGTTCCACCAGAACAGGGGTCGCGATCGCCTCTATCTCCGGGATGATGATGTCAGGCTTTTCCTTTTCGATGACTTCGCGGAGCTTTGCTCCGTCAAGCATCGGGAATACATAGCTTCTGTGAGCGACCTGCATTGCAGGTGCGTTCTCATAGCGGTCGCAGGCAATCACCTCCACCCCATAGCGCTGCAACTCGATGGTTACTTCCTTTCCTAATTCTCCTGATCCGCACAGGAGAGCCTTTTTCGCCACAGATGTGAGCGGCGTTCCGATTTTTACCATAATCTTATTGTTTATCAATTGTTTCCATTGCAATGTGCGCGATATCCTCCCGGTGGAAAAGATTGTCACACTTCACCCCGCGGACGATTTTGTATGCCGCATCCCTGGCTTCCGCGATGCCCGAGGCGCGCGCGACGCACATAAGCACGCGCCCTCCTGCTGTCACGAGACGTCCTCCGTCCATAGCCGTTCCCATATGGAATATGGTCGGGCCGTTGTCCGGGAGCGTGATTGCGTGTCCTTTCTCATAGGATCCGGGGTATCCTCTGGAGGCGAGCACGACCCCGAGTGTCACGTCGGACGACCATTGCGGGCCTGCTGTCTTCCGCCCGGTGGCGACGGCTTCGAGAATGTCGAATATGTCCGAATCGAGCAGGGGGAGGACGACTTCGGTCTCCGGGTCTCCGAAACGAGCGTTGAATTCTATGACCTTGATGCCGTCAGGGGTTTTCATCAGCCCGCCGTAGAGCACTCCGCTCAAGGGACGGCCCTCGCTGGCCATTGCCGCTGCAGTCCTGCGC
Source organism: Bacteroidales bacterium (assembly GCA_024401915.1). The sequence continues at coordinate 1,767 of JAKSKA010000160.1, read as the reverse complement.
AGTATATGCTCAAGCGCGAACGCCCTGTCTTCCCCGGTAATGAACGGAAGGGATGTGTAGGCTCCCATACCTCCGGTATTCGGTCCCTTGTCGTTGTCGAAGGCCCTTTTATGGTCCTGTGCGAGCGGCATCGGATAGACATCCTCTCCGTTGACGAAGCACATAAAGGAGAATTCCGGTCCGGTCAGGAATTCTTCTATGACAACCTTCCCCTCGCCGAAACGGTGGTCCTGCAGCATATCCTTCAGTGCCGCCTCCGCTTCTTCAAGGTCGTTTGCGATCACTACACCCTTTCCGGCAGCAAGGCCGTCATATTTGAGAACGGTGGGGAATCGTCCGGCGCTAACGTACCCGAGTGCTTCGGAGTATGAAGAAAATGATTTGTATGCGGCTGTCGGAATGCCGTATTTTTCCATCAGGACCTTTGCGAATTCCTTGCTGCTCTCGATTTCCGTTGCCGCTTTGGTGTGGCCGAAGATCTTCAGCCCGGCCGCTCTGAATGCGTCGACCACGCCTGCGGACAGCGATGCTTCGGGGCCGACGACGGTGAGGTCGATGGCGTTTGCGGTGGCGAAGGCGACAAGCGCCTGTATGTCGGTGTCCCTGATCGGGACGCATTCTGCCTTTGCGGCGATTCCTGCATTGCCGGGCGCACAGTATATCCTGTCCACCTGCGGACTGCGGCTGAGGGCATCGACGATGGCGTGCTCCCTTCCTCCGCTTCCGATTACCAGTACCTTTTTCATAATCAGTGCTTGAAATGTCTTACTCCTGTGAACAGCATCGTGATTCCGAGCTCGTCGGCTTTCGCTATGGATTCCTCGTCACGGATGCTGCCTCCCGGCTGGACGATGGCGCTGACGCCGTCTTTTGCGGCTAGTTCCACCGTGTCCCCGACAGCAAGGCATCCGTCTGACGCAAGGACGAGCCCCTCGCTGAATCCTGCCGCCTTTGCCTGGTTGAGGGCGATTTCCGCAGAGCCGACACGGTTCGTCTGTCCGGCACCGACACCTATCGTATGTCCGTCCTTTACGACGGCGATGGCGTTCGACTTGATGTGCTTCACGATTTTCCATCCGAAGTCAAGGTCGGCCATCTGCCCGGGCTCGGGCCTGGCCTTCGTGACGCACATCCCCTCCGTAATCTTTTCGACCTGTGTGTCAAGTCTCTGGACAAGCATCCCTCCGTTCACGCTGATATACTGTGGAACTTCGGCCTTGGAGGCGGACATATCCACTTCCATCACACGGAGGTTCTTTTTGGTCGAGAGGATCTCAAGCGCTTCCGGCGTGAATGACGGAGCTATGACGATTTCCAGGAAAATGGGCTTCATCCCTGCGGCTATTTCGGCGGTAAGGGGACGGTTCACGGCCACGATCCCTCCGTAGATGCTGACCTTGTCGGCCTCGTAGGCAGCCTGCCAGGCCTCCTCGATGGTCTTCCCGACAGCCGCTCCGCAGGGGTTCATATGCTTGAGCGCCACGCAGAAGGGCTCCTCGAAGTCGCGCACAACGTTAAGTGCCGCGTTCGCATCCTGGATATTGTTGTAGGACAGTTCCTTTCCCTGAATCTGGCGCCCGAACGCGAGTGAATAGGATGTCGCTTCCGTGCTTGCGAAGAATTTAGCGTCCTGATGGGGGTTCTCGCCGTAGCGGAGACTCTGCTTTATGTCATATTCGAGGAAAAGTTTCTCGGGAAGCCCTGCCTGGGCACGCATATAACGTGCAATCATCACGTTTTCCTTCTTGCTCTTCGACAATATTTCCT
>JAKSKA010000016.1 GCA_024401915.1 Bacteroidales bacterium | reverse complement strand
TACGAACGTGGAGGCCGAGCTCCGCAAGATCGGCCTCAAGCTCATCAACGTGAACGTTACCGATATCCGCGACGAGTCCGGCTATATCGAGGCACTCGGAAAAGAGGCTGCCGCCAAGGCCATCAACGATGCGAAGAAGAGCGTTGCAGAGCAGAACCGTTATGGTGAGATCGGTAAGGCAGAGGCCGACAGGGACAAGGATATCCGTATCGCCGAGACAACGAGGGACACCAGGATCAAGACGGCGGAAGCCAATGCGCTTGCCGTCGAAGGTGAGAACAATTCCAAGATTGCAATAGCCAATTCCGACGCAAACCGTCGTGAGAAAGCCGCTGAGGCTGAGAGACTTGCCGTTGCTGCCGAGAAGGTTCAGGCAGCCCGCGCCCTCGAGGAGGCCTACAAGTCGGAGCGTGATGCGGAGCTTGCACGTGCCGAGCGTGAGCAGGCTACTCAGAAAGCCAATGTCGTCGTCGCCGCTCAGATCGAGAAGGAGAAGATGATCATCGCTGCCGAAGCGGAGGCCGAGAAACTGCGCCGTGAGGCGAAAGGTGAGGCTGATGCCATTTTCGCAAAGATGGACGCACAGGCCCGCGGTGCGCTGGAGATACTTTCCAAGCAGGCCGAAGGCTTCAACCAGCTCGTTCAGGCTGCTGGCGGAGATGCCAAGGATGCAATCACGATGCTTATTTCCGATAAGCTCCCTGAACTTGTCAGGACCCAGGTCGAGGCCGTCAAGGGTATAAAGATCGACAAGGTGACCGTCTGGGATGGCGGAAATTCAAAGGATGGCAAAACGGCCACTTCCAATTTCATTTCCGGAATGATGGGCGCCGTGCCCCCTCTCGAAGACCTCTTCAAGATGGCAGGCCTTAATCTTCCTTCCTACCTCGGTTCCGCCAAGACTGAAACTGCCGCTCCTGCGGTAGCGGAAAATGAGGAGGCAGGGGAGTAATGGCTCTGGTAGTAAACGTCGATGTAATGCTTGCCCGCAGGAAGATGTCCTGCGGGGAGCTTGCGGAGAAAATCGGGATTTCTCCTGCAAACCTCTCCATACTGAAGACCGGTAAGGCCAAGGCCGTGCGTTTCTCTACGCTCGAATCGATCTGCAGGGTGCTGGAATGCCAGCCCGGCGACCTTCTGGAGTACAGGTCGGAATAAATTTACACGCTTCTTGTCGCGGGGCTGCATCTTCTTGTTGCGGCCCCGCGATTTTTGGTGTGGATTTTCAAGTAAAAATGAGTAAATTTGCCTTTTATATCGTAAACGATTGAAAAGATGAAGCTGAATAACGGAATAGAGATACCGGCAATGGGTTTCGGTACCCACAGGATGGCCCCGGAAGACACGGTGGCTGCTGTCAAATATGCTTTGGCTACAGGCTGGCGACATATCGATACGGCCGCTTTTTACGGAAATGAGAAGGAGGTCGGACAGGCTGTGAGGGAATCCGGGATTCCCAGACAGGATATTTTCGTGACCACAAAACTCTGGAATACGGAACGCGGGTATGACAGTGCCCTGCGCGCCTTCGACCATTCTCTGGAGGCCCTTGGAATGGACTATCTGGATCTATATCTCATCCACTGGCCGGCTTCGCCTTTCTTCTTCGACGATTGGAAGAAGCTTAATTCCGACAGCTGGAAGGCATTGGAGAGACTTTACAAGGAAGGCCGCGTACGTTCGATCGGACTGAGCAATTTCATGCCGCGCCATATCCTGCCCCTCCTCGACTCTGCGGAGGTGATGCCCCAGGTCGACCAGATCGAGTTCCATCCCGGCTGGATGCAGCAGGACTGCCTCGATTTCTGTCGGGAAAAGGGCATTACAGTCGAAGCCTGGGCCCCTCTCATCAAGGGAGAGGTGCTTGAGAACGGAGTCATCGCTTCCATCGCCGCATCCCATTCCTGTTCGCCCGCACAGGTGGTCCTGAGCTGGGTGCTCGCCTGCGGAGTGATCCCTCTCTGCAAGTCGAACACGCCGGCACGCATCCGCGAGAATCTTGATAGCCGTAACATCATCCTGGCAGAAGACGAGGTGGCCGCCATTTCGTCACTCAGCGGCTGCGGCGGACGCTGCTACAATCCTGACAAGTGCAATTTCGGTTTCTGAGAAGATGGAACTGAACGTCGACTTGGCCGGAAAGACGGCGGTTTACCGACAACTCCTGCAGCAGATCGAGTCAGGGGTGAGGAGCGGTTCGCTCAAGGATGGGGAACAGCTCCCGTCCGTGAACGAACTGGCAGGCAGGCTGGGGATTTCGAGGGAAACCGTAAAGAAGGTCTATTATATGCTGAAGGACCGGGGTGTTATCGACGCCCATCAGGGCAAGGGCTTCTATGCCAGGTCCGCGGATCCCGGCAGGAAGTCTTCCGTTCTGATCATAATGGACTCCCTGAGCTCCAATATGCAGGCTATGCTGGATGCGTTCAGTGCCGATGTGAAGGGCAGGGCGGACATCACGATATTGCTCCACAACCAGAACCTGGACCTTTTCGAGTACTACCTGGATGAGAATCTCGGCCGTTTCGACTATTACCTGGTCGCCCCCCACTTCGTCCAGACGGAGGAGTCGATACGCCGGGCAGTGAAGCTCGTGTCGCGTGTCCCGGTCAACAAGCTGATAATGATAGACAACTTCCTCCAGGACGTGAGGGGCCGCTTCGGAGCCGTGTATCAGAAGTTCGACGAGGATATCTGCACGGCCCTCTCCCAGGTTGTCGGCAAGCTCCGGAAATCGCGCGGTCTCGACGTCGTCGTGCTCAAGAACGCCCTTTACGGCAAGGTCATTTCCGCCGCCGCGGCGCGCTTCTGCAGCGAAAACGGCATCCCGTACGGCTTCGTCAGCGAGATAAATTACGAAACAGTAAAGAGGAACGGCACTTACCTGATACTCAACGGCCATCTCGACAACGACCTGGTCCGCTTCGCCGGAATAGCGGCCGACAAGGGGCTCGTCTTCGGCAAGGATATCTTCCTCATCTCCTATAATGAATCTGTCCTGAGCCCTCTCGTGCTCGGCGGTCTCACCACGGTCTCCGCGGATTTTGCAAAGATGGGGCATATCGCTGCGGAAATGATCCTGAAACGCTGTATGTCCAAGGTGCATTGCCCTTTCAACATCAACACAAGAAATACTTTTTGATATGAAGAAACTGCTCACAGTCCTGCTTGTACTCACCGTGTCGGTATCCTGCACCAGAAAGGAATACGACCTCTGCATCTATGGCGGCAACGCCTCCGGAATCGTGGCGGCGTACAGTGCGTCGCAGATGGGGCAGAAGGTGATCGTGATCGAGCCCACCTGCCGTATCGGAGGTATGGTCACAGGAGGTCTGGGCCGTACCGATATCGGAAACAAACAGGTGGTCAGGGGTGTCGGCCTGCAGTTCTTCCGAAAGCTCGGAGCGCATTACGGCAACTTCGAGAACTGGATTTTCGAACCTGGCGCCGCCAAGGAGATAATGGACGGGTACGCTGACCATAAGAATATCACGGTCCGGACGGGATATCATTTCTGCGGTGCTGAAAAGGAGGGAACGTCGATACGCAGAATAAGGGTCACCGACGGCTGCGACACACTTGTCGTCGATGCGGACTGGTTCATCGACTGCAGCTATGAGGGCGACCTGATGGCGGGCGCGGGAGTCAGCTACCGCATCGGACGCGAAGACAACTCCGAGTACGGTGAGAGCTGGGACGGCGTCCAGCTGCTTACGGGGCACCAGTTCCCTGACGGTGTCGATCCTTTCGTGGAGCCCGGCAAGCCGGAGAGCGGACTGCTGTGGGGCATAAGCCGCGGCGTCCTCGCCCCGGACGGGACCGGGGACAGCCTCGTCCAGGCATATAACTACCGTATCTGCTTGACCGACAGCCTTGAGAACAGCATCCCGATCGAACGCCCCGAGGACTACGACCCTTCCCGTTACGAGCTGCTGGTCCGTCTTTTTGATGCTCAGAAGGACAAACGCGACATCAACGATTATTTCATCTGGACACCTATGCCCGGCCGCAAGACCGACATAAACAACAGGGGTGGCTTTTCGACTGATATGATAGGGATGAACCACAGCTACCCGGAAGCATCGTGGGAGGAGCGTGAACGGATAATCAGGGACCACAGGAACTACACCCTCGGCCTGCTGTATTTCTATGCCACGGATCCCCGCGTGCCTTCCGAACTGCAGGAATACGTGAAGCGCTGGGGACTCCCGAAGGACGAATATACCGAGTGCGGCAACTGGACGCCGCAACTCTATGTGCGTGAGTGCCGCAGGATGGTTGGCGAGTATGTAGCCACTCAGGCGGACTGCGAAGGACGTGCCTGCGTCGAGGACGGCATTGCACACGCAGCCTATCAGATGGATTCCCACAACTGCCAGCGCATAGTGGTTGAGAAGGACGGGAAACTGATGGTGAAGAACGAAGGCAACGCCGAGATAAAGGGTGGCCTTCCGTTCCCGATATCATACCGTTCCATAACGCCGAAAAGGGAGGAGTGTACCAACCTTCTCGTTCCGGTATGCTGTTCGGCTACACATATCTGCTACGGCTCGATCCGTATGGAACCCGTATTTATGTGTCTCGGGCAAGTTGCCGGAATGGCCGTGGCCATTGCAGAAGGGAAGAAACTCGGCCGGATACAGGACGTGACGGCAGAAGAGATAAATGCCATATTCGAAAGCGATCCCTGTCTCGACGGAAGTTGCCCGGACATCATCGTGGATGAGGACCGTGCTGAGGTCAGCGGAGAGTGGGTTCCGGAAAAGAATACGCGCTGGTACGGCCCCACGGGCCTTGTCGGCGGCCGTGGCGGCGGTAGCGTGAAATACAGCGTCGAGGCTGCCAGGTCTGGCGAATACGAACTCTATATGTACCAGAGGATGAAGAAGGTCGTCGACATCAATCCCGTCAGCGTCTTCGACCTCTCCGACGGACGCAGCATAAGCCCCGATGTCGCGGATGTCGTCGTGGCCGGTCAGACCAGCGGCGCCTGGCACAAGCTTGCCGACGTAAGGCTCGAATCCGGCAGTCCTTTCACTGTCACCCTCCATTCCAATGGCGTCGATGAGGGGAATATCTATGCCGATGCAATACTTTTTAAACTTAAATGATAATCGATATGAAAAAGTTGATTTTTACTTCGTTGCTCCTTCTCTGCACAGCAGGTCTCGGCGCACAGACCATTACCGTGATGTCGTACAATATGCGTTACGGAAAGGCGAAGGATTATGGCAACTCCTGGGAATACCGCTGTCAGGCGACTCCCGCAATGCTCAAGGATCAGGCTCCTGACGTGTTCGGCGTTCAGGAGTGTTATGATTTCCAGGCCGAGTTCATACTGAAGACCTGCCCCAAATACAAGGGCTACGGTATCCCGAGGTCACAGAAGAGCCCCGAACGCACCGAGGTGTGCTGGAACAAATGGCAGTTCAAGGCTCCCGATATGGGTACATTCTGGCTCAGCGAGACCCCTGAGGTCGAGAGCAAGGGCTGGGACGGCCGTCACTCACGCACGGCGACCTGGGTGGTCCTCAAGATGAGAAAGGGCGGAAAGAAGTTCATCTTCGTCAATACCCATCTCGACCACAGGGGAAAGGAAGCCCGCCGCCAGGGCCTCGCTCTGATAGAGAAGAAGATCGCGGAAATCAATCCCGGGAATCTCCCCTGGGTGCTTACCGGAGATTTCAATATCAAGGATGATAATGAACTTATCCTCGATTTCAACAAGCGTATGAACAACGCACGTCTTACCGCCGAGGACCGCAGGGACGATTCCAACACCTTCCACGGCTTCGGGAAATACGGCGATGACGGGAAACGCCGCGTGATCGATTATATCTATTATGCCGGATTCTCGAAGTGCAATGTATATGAGACTGTACGCCAGTCCTATGCCGGAGTACCTTATATCTCCGACCATTATCCGATCAAGGCGGTAATTGAATTCTAATATCCGGAAAGATGAACAAATACAGAACAGGCAGTGACCTTATCGGCGAGAAGCAGATTCCCGCAGATGCATTATATGACGTGCAGACACTCCGTTGTCTGGAAAACTTCAACATCAGCCATTTCCATCTCAACGAGTATCCCGATTATCTCAAGGGGCTTGCAATCACGAAGATGGGGGCCGCAGAGGCCAATCGTGAGCTTGGGCTCATAACTGCGGAGGTCCACGCCGCCATAATGCAGGCTTGCCGCGAAATCTGCGAAGGACAGCACTCCGAGGCATTCCCTGTCGATATGATACAGGGCGGCGCCGGCACTTCCACGAATATGAACGCCAATGAGGTCATCGCCAACCGTGCCCTCCAGATAATGGGACACGAACTCGGCGATTTCCAGTACTGCTGGCCGAACGACGACGTCAACCGCAGCCAGTCCACAAACGACGCTTATCCCACTGCGGCCCATCTCGGCCTTTATTTCACACATCTCCGCCTTGTGGAGCATCTGAAGAGCCTTATTGCCGGATTCCGCGCGAAGAGCGTGGAGTTCAAGGACATCCTCAAGATGGGACGCACCCAGCTCGAGGATGCCGTGCCTATGACTCTCGGTCAGACCTTCAGCGGTTTCGCATCCATCCTCGAGGATGAGATACTCCATCTCGATGAGGCTGCCGCGGATTTCCTGACAGTGAATATGGGCGCGACCGCAATAGGGACGGGAATATGCTCCGAGCCCGGTTATGCTGAGAAATGCGTCTCCGCTCTCGGGCGGATCACCGGATGGCCCGTGAAGCTTGCCGGCGACCTCGTGGGCGCCACTTCCGACACCTCCAGCCTCGTCGGCTACAGCGCTGCGATGAAGCGTCTCGCCGTCAAGGCGTCCAAGATAAGCAACGACCTCCGCCTTCTCGCATCCGGCCCCCGCTGCGGCCTCGGGGAGATAAACCTGCCCGAGAAGCAGCCCGGCTCTTCGATTATGCCGGGAAAGGTCAATCCCGTTATTCCCGAAGTGATGACCCAGATATGCTACAAGGTGATGGGCAACGACGTCTGCGTGACTATGAGCGGAGAAGCCGCCCAGATGGAGCTGAACGCTATGGAACCCGTAATGATACAGTGCTGCTTCGAGAGCGCCGAACTGCTGATGAACGGCTTTGACACGCTGCTGGCCAACTGCGTCGAAGGCATCACGGCCAACCGCGAGCGCTGCGAGGCGTATATCAGGAACAGCATCGGCATCGTAACGGCGCTGAACCCCATCATAGGCTACAAGCATTCCACGAAGATTGCCCGCAAGGCCAAGGAGAGCGGCCGCGGCGTGTATGACATCGTGCTTGAGGAGGGCATCCTCACGAAGGAGGAACTCGACACCATCCTCAGCCCTGAGAATATGATAAAGCCGGTGAAGCTTGCCATCAAGCCCCGCAAGTAACTTTTTATGCTGACGCTCCGGGCTCCCGGTAAACGACTGCTGCTCCATTGCTGCTGTGCGCCCTGCGCGGGAGCCATCGTGGAGTGTCTGGTCCGGAACGGAATCAGGCCCGTGCTCTTTTTCTGCAACTCCAACATCGTGCCGCGCGAGGGGTATGAACTCCGGAAGACGGAACTTGTCAGCGATGCCGGGAAATGGGGACTGGAGACCGTCGATGACGATTATGACCACGAGGCCTGGCTCTCGGCGGCTTTGGAACTGACGGGGGGCGATGAGGAGCGCAGCCGCGAACTTGCCAGAATGGACGAGAGACGCGACAGATGCCTCAACTGCTTCAGGTTCAGGCTTGAACGGGCTGCTCGCTATGCGGTGGAAAACGGCTTCGACACCCTTGCGACCACTCTGGCCTCATCCCGATGGAAAGACCTCGCACAGGTTGACGAGGCGGGGGAGAGGGCTGTCGCGCTTGCCGGACCGGGACTCGTCTGGTGGAAGCAGAACTGGCGCAAGGGCGGGCTTCAGCCGCGCCGTGGCGAGATAATCAGGGAAGAAAACTTTTACAACCAGAATTTCTGTGGCTGCGAATTCTCGAAGGCGAACTGCGCGTCCGTTGTTCCGGGTGATAAAAAGTGAATATATTTTTTGGAATTGAAAATATTTTTCTATCTTTGCAGTCCCAAAGTAATGCGGATGTGGTGAAATGGTAGACACGCTACTTTGAGGGGGTAGTGGGCTTTGGCCTGTGTGAGTTCGACTCTCACCATCCGCACTGAAGAAGTTGACCGTCGGTCAACTTCTTTTTTAATGGGATATTTGCATTATCTGCAGAATCGAACCAATATGCGTAACGACAACCGACTCCTTTCGGGAATGATCTCCCTCGCTGACCCGTCCCAGGTTGCGGGCCTTTCCCGCTTTTTCAAGACGGCACCAGGAGAGTACGGGGAAGGTGACCGTTTCCTCGGCATCAAGGTGCCGCTCACTAGATCCTTTGTAAAGGAGTGTTGGCGGGAGACTACCTTCGAGGACCTTGAAGAGTGTATCCGAAGCGAATATCACGAGGTCAGGCTGGCCGCGCTTCTCACATTGGTGCAGATATTCACCCACGCAAAGAAGGACAAGGCACTTCAGAAGCATTGTGTCGATTTCTATCTCGCCCATACGGAACATATCAACAATTGGGACCTGGTGGACCTGAGCTGCTATGAGATCCTGGGGAGATGGCTGCTCGACAAGGACAGGAAACTGCTGTATGACCTTGCCGGAAAGGGAAAGACCATCTGGGAGCAGCGTATCGGGATGGTTTCCACGATGCAGTTCATACGGGCCGGGGAGCTCGATGACACCTATGCCATTGCGGAAATCTTCCTTGAAAAGCCGCAGCCTATCCACGACCTGCTCCAGAAGGCCGTAGGCTGGCTGCTGAGAGATGCGGGCAAGCGTGATGAAGAAAGGCTTCGTGGCTGGCTGGACGCCAATGTTCGGAGGATGCCGAGGACGATGCTGCGGTACGCCATCGAGAAGTTCCCTGAGGAGGAACGCAAATCATTCCTTGCACGATGATAGCGACCGTGCCCTTCATACAGAAGACATTCGACCGCTTCAATGTCCTGTGCTTCGAAGGGGCCCTGCCCGCCGTGCCGGTAGTGCTCACCAGGGCCGGAAGCTTTCTCGGGAAGATGGAATACAAGTCCAGACGCGACTTTTTCGGCATCATATCGGCCCATTATGACTTCCGGATGAAGATTAGCACGGGCTTCGACCTCCCGCAGGAGGAACTGGAGGACGTGGTCATCCACGAGATGATCCATTATTACATCGCCTACCGCAACCTTCGCGATTCATCCGTCCACGGAGAGACTTTCCGCCGCATAATGGAGACCATCAACCGGGAGTACGGCAGACACATCAGCATCCGTCACCACAGCAAGCCTGAACAGAACCTGATGAAAGGCGGCGCGAAGATCAGGATGCATTATCTCTGCGTCACCACCTTCCCTGACGGGAATATGGGAATAACCGTATGCGCGACCACGAAGATTTTCGAATTGTACAGGCGCCTTCCCCGTCACTTCAACATAATCAAAATGGAGTGGTACAGCAGCCTGGACCCGTTCTTCAACCGTTTTCCCCGCGCCAAAACGCCCAAGATATACAAGATCACAAAAGAAGAACTCTCCGAGCATCTCAAGGACTCAGTCCCCCTGAAATGCGACGGCCGCGTCCTTGAACCGGTGGAGTAGCTCAAACCCGGGGAGCAGAAACTCCAGCCCGGCGTCTAAGGAATGGTAATGACTAAATCCTGTCGGTATACAGGATACCGTCCAGATGGTCGCATTCGTGCTGGAAGATGACCGCCGTGAATCCGCTGACGCTTTCGACCGTATCCCTGAGCGTTGCGGGAGATGTGTAGCGGATGTCGATATCCCTCCATCTGGAAACGTCTCCTCTCCGGCCGGGTACGGACAGGCAGCCTTCAGGACCGATCTCCTTCTCTCCCCGCATCGCGGTGATATGGATGTTGGGGTACACTTCGAACGGTTCCCCTTCCCGGTCGAAGCGCTGGACAGCGACGATGCGCAGGCTTACTCCAACCTGTGGTCCTGCGATGCCGACGCCGTCGTACTCCGGAGACTGGACTTTCGTCAGCATATCCTCAACGAGCCTGACGTATGAACGGGAACCTATCGCCCTCAGCGGAATCTCGCCGCATTTTTTCCTGAGCACCAGGGAATCAGCTTCATTATCCACGACGAGGACGCCTTCGGCAGGCTTCGGAATCCCATTTGCGCACGAAGCAAGGATCAGCAGTAATGTGAAGAACAAAAACTTTTTCATTTTTCAATTATTTGATAGGCGAGACGTTCGTCGCCATTCCCGAGATATATGATACCACAGTAGTGGAATCCGAATTTCTTGATACAGTGCTGCATGATGCGGTTGTCGCGATGCGTATCGATACGGAGGTTATGAACTTGATTCCAGCACCATTCGAAGCAGTTCGCCGCCACATTGTGGCTATCCGGTGTGCTGGCCAGACGATGGATCGTGGCGTAGGGGAGAGTGTCGTCGACCCACTGACCGCCATCAATCCTCAGATATGTTTTCTCGATGCCCGGAATGAAAGCAAAATAACCTGTTACCACGCCGCTTTCATCAACGACATAGGCGACATCGTTGCGAATGTCATTACGTATGGTCTCTTCCGAAGGGTATCCGCCGGTCCACTGATTCAGGTTCCCGTCAAGGCGCATTATGCCCCTGGCCTGCTCGCAGACCTCCATGATGCGCGGCAAATCATCATATTCAGCTTTCCGGATAATCATACGAATGGCATTTGAAACTCAAAGTTAATTCGTTTTTCCGATGCGACAAAATAATTATTTTCAACGCCCCAGAGTAGCTGACTTGGCATTCGCCACAGAGGGGCAGAAGCAGCGAGAGTGTTTACAGCAAGAGATGTTTTTCAGAGCGTTTGAGGCCGATTCTCTCTGATTTTGGCAAAAAACTAATGAAATCAGAGCGTTTCCGCCTGATTCTCTCTGAAAAGCAAAAGGAGACTGGACTCGTTTTTCTGAGACTCTTCGGAAACAAGTCCCGCCCACACCACCCTTCAATAGACGCCCATCCTCAACACGCTAGCGAATCAGGGGACAGCGACAGGCGCTCATCAACGCGACCTGCGGAGAGCGGAACGCAGTGTAGGCCGCATGCCCCTGACAGGGGCTGTCGCGAAGCGACTGGGGTTGAAAAGCATAGCTACTAAAAAAGAGAAAGTCAGCGACTTTCTCTTTTTTAGTAGCGGGAGGCGGACTCGAACCACCGACCTCCGGGTTATGAGCCCGACGAGCTGCCAACTGCTCTATCCCGCGATGTTGTAAGTGCAAAGGTAAGGACTTTTTTCAAGAAAACAAAATCATTCTTTGAACTGAGGGAGGAAATGACTAATTTTACCGAATTATGAGAACACTTTCCAAATACATCATTCTTTTCTCGGCCCTGCTGACTGCCTTCTCCTCGGGCGCGGCAGCGAGCGAAACGTTTACCATAAGCAAGTCCCGCAAGGGAAGTGAAACGATCGTGATGCGCTCTGACCTGCTTCACGCTGACGATACGGTGGCGATATTCAGCCCCAAACGAGCGAAAGGGGATATCCCGACCCTGTTCCTGCTCCACGGCCGTTCCGGCTGCTGGCGCGACTGGAACAAGCATATGGACGTGCAGGCCCTCGCCGACGAGACGGGCTTCCGTATCATCTGCCCTGACGGTTTCAGGCGCAGCTGGTATTTCGACGGAGTGGCGGCGGACGCGATGCAGTGGCGTTCATTCTTCTGGAAGGAACTCTGGCCGCAGTTGGACGCGCGTTTCCACTTCAATCCGGAAAAGACCTTCATCACCGGGCTCTCGATAGGCGGACACGGAGCGATGAACATCTTCCTGGACCATCCCGACCGCTTCCGTGGAGCAGGTTCGATGAGCGGAGTGCTCAACCTCACGCATTCCGGATCTGCCTTCAAGGACTGCGGCCCCATCCTCGGCACCAGCGGCAGCCGCGATGACTCCCTGCTGCTGCATAATTCCGCCGTCACGCGTCTGGAACGCGTATCTGAAGTGTGCGGGGCGGATGCATCGAAGAAACTGCTGCTCGTCTGCTGCGGCAGCTCCGACAAGCACTTCGTGCCCACTGCCTATGAATTCGCCGACCGCTGCAAGGCTCTCGGGCTGCGTTATGTCCTGATGGTGAGCCCGGGCGCCCACAAATGGCCCTGCTGGGTATGGACAGTACGCTACCAGCTGGACTGGTTCAACCAGGTGCTCGAAGGAGGCGCGCTCGGAGCGGGGAAGTAGGCTTTGACGCGCTGCGTGCATAGAATAAGGAAGAAAATGATTACTTTTGTGAAAAATCAGATCTTATGAAATTCTGGAAAACTACACTTGCCGTCGTCGTCGGCATCTTCATCGCCAGCATACTCAGCATCGTGATCACGCTGGCAATATGCGGCTCGCTCGGAAAGCCCCAGCCCTCCATCCCCAAGTCCGGCGTGCTCACGATAGACCTCTCCACCATCAGCCTGATGGAGCAGGCGACCGAGGCCAATCCGTTCGAGATGCTTGGCTCGGGCAACTTCCAGGCGATGGAAATCGTGCCTGTGGGCCTTTGGGACGCCGTTCGCGCAATCAACACTGCGGCTGAGGACCCTGCCGTCAAATATATCTACCTCAAGGCGGAGGGCGCCATCGGATACCTCGCTTCGTTCAGTGAACTGCGCACGGCACTGTCGAATTTCCGCAAGAGCGGAAAGGCTGTCATCTCATATATCGAATCGCCTACGACGCTCTCATATTATATGTCCACGGTTGCGGACAAGGTCTATATGGGCGCATATCCCGGTTCTATGATCAACGTGAACGGCATCAGCGCACGTATGCTCTTCTTCAAGGACCTGCTCGACAAGTTCGGCGTGAATATGCAGCTCATCCGCCACGGCAAATACAAGAGCGCGGGTGAAATGTACATCCGGAATTCGCCCAGTGCCGAGAATATGGAACAGAACAGGGCGATGGTGGATTCCATCTGGGAGACCATCTGCGCGCAGATCGCTGAAGGCCGCGGACTCACTCCCGAGGCTGTCAACGCCGCGATTGACAATCTCGAACTCTGCCTCCCTGAGGACTTCGTACGGCTCGGTTTCGCTGACGAGCTCCTCACCCGGACGCAGCTGGCGCACAAGCTCGCGAGCCTTGCCCAGGACGAGAGAGACTCCCAGGTGCGTATGATTCCTTTCGCCGATTACGTCGCAGTGTGCGCCGTTCCTTCGACGGTCAAGCAGAAGATTGCGGTGATCTACGCCGACGGCGAGATAATCGACGGCAGCGACTTCCAGGAGGTGGCCGGAGACCGCTTTGCGGCCACAATCGAGAAGGTGCGCGCCGACTCTACGGTGAAGGCCGTAGTGCTCAGGGTGAACTCTCCCGGCGGCAGCGTCGTCGCCTCCGACAAGATAAAGGTGGAACTCGACCTTCTCAAGGAGGTCAAGCCTCTCATCGCCTCCTATGGCGGATATGCTGCTTCCGGCGGCTACTGGATAAGCAACAATGCCGACAAGATATTCACGGACGCGCTTACGCTTACGGGTTCCATCGGCGTCTTCGGGCTTGTCCCCGATTTCAGCAAGACGGCGAAGGATGTGGCCCACGTCGGCGTGGTTTCAGTCAAGTCCAACAAGCACAGCGATATGTTCGGCACTATGAGGCCGCTCGACGGCGCGGAGCAGGCATATATGCAGCGTTCGATCGAAGAGATCTACGAGCGCTTCACCGCTACCGTCGCACAGGGACGCGGAATGGAGCAGAGCGCTGTTGACGCTATCGGCCAGGGCCGTGTCTGGACCGGCGCTGCAGCTCTCGGCATCGGTCTTGTCGATGAAATCGGGACGCTCGAGGACGCACTCCGCTCTGCTCACGTGTGCGCAGGC
>JAKSKA010000159.1 GCA_024401915.1 Bacteroidales bacterium | reverse complement strand
GCGCCGCCTGCGACACGTACCTCCCGCTGGGAGAGCTGGTCGACGTGGAGCAGGTCCACATCGAAGGCTCCGGCCTGGTCGTCGGGGCGGTTGTCGAAGAGGGCGAGATTGAACGGTTCGCGAATTAATTCCAATCGGAAAAGACTGATATAGTGGTAGTCGCCGGTGCTGAACGAAAGTATGGCTTCAAGTGGGATGTTTGAAATATCCTTTCTGATAATCTCTGCACTTCCGTCGCTGCAATAGCAGTTTGTCCCTTCAAGGAACGACCAATCTTTCCTGATTATTTCCATTTGACGCTCTTTTGCTTCGTAAAATTAGAAAAAAATGCCTAAATTTGCTAATCACAAAACAGCCTGACCTATATGCCTGAAGAAGAATTGTTCCCGTTGGACCCGGAAAAGGTTTATCTTTCCTCGGATTATCTGACACTGGATACGGAGGAGGGACCCAAGACGCTCCGTCTTGGAGTCTGGCTCAATACCGACCCGGTGCGTATCCATAAGATGATAATCAGGGAGAAGGTCCTTCAGGTCGATTCGTTCGAGGTCCTCAATCCTCTGGAGAGCAAGCTGAGGCGGGCTGATCCTGATTATTACAAGCGCTTTATGGGCCTGAAGCTTGTGATCGACTATCCCGGTTACGGCTCCGGCATACTTGCGAAGATACCTTTCGAAAACGACCCTGTCGGGTTCTATAAATGGTGGCGCAAGGGCAAGCACGAAGACAAGGTCCATCTTTCGCTCGGCAACCGCATCATCCTTTTCCAGAAGGTCGCCCTGATGGACCCGAAGATGATACTTAAAAAGGACCTCGAAATAATCAAGTAATCTGATATGGAAGAACTTCTAAGGAAGACTTGTCTTCATCAGGCCCACGTGGAGCTTGGTGCGAAGATGAGTCCGTTCGCCGGTTTCGATATGCCGATCCAGTACAGCGGTATCCTCGATGAGCACAATGCCGTCAGGACTGCCGCCGGTGTCTTCGACGTCTCCCATATGGGGGAGATATTCGTCAGCGGCCCCGATGCCCTTTCCTTTGTCAACCACGTCTTCACGAACGACGTGCGCGGATTGGAGACTGGCCACATCCTCTATGGTATGATGTGCTATGAGGACGGGGGAGTAGTGGACGACCTGCTGGTCTATAAGGAGCAGGAAGAGGACGCCTACCTGCTTGTGGTCAACGCTTCCAATATAGAGAAGGATTACGACTGGCTGATTGCCAATTCGAAAGGCTATGACGTGGTTGTCGACAACCGCTCCGACAGCTGGGGGCAGCTTGCCGTCCAGGGACCGGCCGCGGAAGACGCCGTCGTGGCGCTTCTCGGCCTTGAGCGCCTGCGTGACCTCACCTTCTACACCTATACCGATGCTTTGGACGGGACTGGGGCTCGTATGATAATAAGCAGGACAGGCTATACCGGGGAGGACGGCTTCGAGCTGTACGCCACTCCGGAGGAAACAGTCAGGCTCTGGGGGAAGCTGCTTGCTGCTGGCGTCAAGCCCTGCGGCCTCGGGTGCCGCGACACATTGCGCTTCGAGGCGGGCCTGCCGCTCTACGGCGACGAACTCAGCGCGGAGATCTCACCTGTGATGGCCGGACTATCGATGTTCTGCAAGCCCGACAAGGAAGAATTCATAGGCAGGGAGGCCCTCCTGAAGCAGAAAACCGAAGGCCCCTCCAGGAAACTGGTGGGACTGGAGATGAGCGATAACGCCGTGCCGCGCGCCGGGTATCCCGTGGAAACGGAAACCGGAGTCCCTGTCGGCGTGGTGACTACAGGATACCATTCTCCCAGCCTCGACAAGAGCATCTGCCTCGCCCTCGTCGCGGCCGAATATGCCGCTATGGGGACCAAGTTGTCCATCAGGATACGCAAGCACGTGTTCCCGGCGGTCGTCGTAAAGAAGAGAGTTTATCAAACGAATTATAAAAAATAGCTATGAGCAAGATTGTTGACGGACTCCTTTACAGCGAGTCACACGAATGGGTAAGAGTGGACGGGAATGTAGCCATAATCGGCGTTTCCGATTTCGCACAGGCGGAGATGGGGGACATCACCTACGTCGATCTCCCTTCCGAGGGCGATGAGGTGAGGGCCGGTGAGGAATTCGGCGCCCTTGAGAGCGTCAAGGCCTCCAGCGAACTGTTCTCGCCGGTCAGCGGCAGCGTCGTCGCTGTCAATTCCGAACTCGAGGACGCTCCTGAAAAAGTCAACGAAGACCCCTTTGGAACCTGGATCATCAAGGTCGAGATGAGCGACAGCAAGGAGCTGGACAAACTGCTCAATGCTGTGGCTTATGCGAAAATAGCCGGGTAGTATGGCCGGGTTCTGTTATTTTCCCCAGACCCCCGGGGATATCAGCGCAATGTTGGAAAGGATAGGCGTCAAGTCCCTTGACGACCTTTATTCCGACGTTCCCGCCGAGTTCATCTACAAAGGGGAGTACGACCTGCCCGAGGCTATGAGCGAACAGCAGGTCAGGGATTACTTCGAGTCACTTGCCGCGAAGAACACCAGGCTCAAGGTCCTTGCCGGTGCCGGTGCGTATGACCATTATTGTCCTGCCGTCATTCCGTACATCACTTCCCGCAGCGAGTTCCTGACGGCCTACACGCCATACCAGTGCGAGATATCCCAGGGTACCCTGCGCTACATCTTTGAATGGCAGTCGATGATCTGCCGCCTCACCGGGCTGGACGTAGCGAACGCGTCGATGTATGACGGGCCCACCGCCGCCGCGGAGGCTATGCGTATGTGCGTGGCCTGCACGAAGAAACGCAATGACGTGGTTGTGGCTGCATCGCTGCTCCCCAACGTGATAGCGACGATAGAGACCTACGCCCGTTATTCGGGCATCAACGCTGTCGTGGTTGAGGATGTGGAGGAGGCTGTCGCCGAGGGAGTGCTTGACCTCGCCGGCGTCATCGTGCCTTCGATCAACCGCTATGGCATAATCGAGAACCACAAGGGGCTCGCGGATCTTGTCCACGAAATGGGCGGCCTTCTCGTCGAGTACTGTGACCCTTCCGCGCTCGCCGTCGTGAAGACGCCGGCCGAGTGGGGAGCGGACATCGCCGTCGGTGACGGCCAGACGCTGGGCATCCCTCTCTGCTATGGAGGCCCTTATGTCGGATTCATGGCCTGCCGCAGCGAATATATGCGCAAACTTCCGGGAAGAATAGTCGGGCAGAGCGTGGACGCTGCGGGA
>JAKSKA010000158.1 GCA_024401915.1 Bacteroidales bacterium | reverse complement strand
AGCGTCCTGGGACGTATCGGCTTCGCCTGGATGTTTGCGGCGCTTCTTTTCATAAATTTCAAGCCCCGGTCCAGGGCCGTCATCGCAGCTGTCCTCCTTTTGGGCTACTGGTTCCTCTGTATGGTTCCCGCGCCCGACGTCCCGGGTGTAGACCCGCTTTCAAAGGAAGGCTGCCTTGCCGGTTATATTGACAGAATGGTCTTTGGGCCGGACCGTTTGTATTCCGAAAAGATTTTCGATCCTGAAGGGATCTTGAGCACTCTGCCTGCAATCGTAACGGCTATGCTGGGAATGTTCACCGGAGAGTTCGTGCGTGTTCCCGAGCAGAAGCTGAGCGGCAACAAGAAGACCGTCCTGATGTTTGCGGCCGCAGCTGTGATGCTTGCAGTGGGTCTCGTGTGGAGCAACTGGTTCCCTGTCAACAAAATGCTCTGGACCAGCACTTTCGTTCTCGTGGTCGGAGCGTACTCCCTGGCTATGTTCGCCCTTTTCTACTGGATAATAGACGTCAAGGGATGGAACAGATGGACGCTTTTCTTCAAGGTGATAGGAATGAATTCCATTACCATCTACATCGCTCCCAGATTCATCGATTTCGGCAAGGCAACGGAATTCTTTATGGGCGGAGTCATCGGGCTGTGCCCGGAACAGATCGGCAATATAATATATCTGGTTACATACCTGGCTTTGTGCTGGCTGTTCCTTTATTTCCTATATAAGAAAAAGATTTTCCTCAGGGTATAAGGCTACTTGTTGCGTGGACGCGAGTGACTCGCGTAATGCGAAAGTTGGTAAACCTCCGGCGAATCACGTGGAGATTTGTTGTATATTTGCATTCTAAAAAGACGTTGATATGAAAAATATAATAACAATTCTTTTGGCCGCGGCCGCCTTTGTCCCCGCATTCGCCTCAAATTCCGACGAATACGTCGAGGTCTCACGTTTCAGTTCTCCCTATGCCGTCCAGGGCGTGGCGGTCGATGCAAAACACGTCTATGTCATCGAGAACACCCATATCGCAAAATATACCAAGCAGGGAGATTCCCTCACGACCTGGGGGACGACGAGGGGCGAGCGCTTCCGCCATATCAACTATGGGATCGTCAAGGGCTCGAAGCTCTACTGCGCCGCTTCGAACTTCTCCCGTTACCCGATGACGAGTTCCGTGGAGATCTTCGATACGAAGACTATGACCCATATCGGCACCCACAGTTTCGGTATCGAGTATGGCTCCCTGACCTGGATAATCCCTATCAAGGGCGGCTGGTACGCCTTCTTCGCCCATTATACGAGACCAGCATCGAAAACCAAGACCGTCGCTGACTGCAACAACCTCTCCCAGCTCGTGAAATTCGATAAGAATTGGCAGAAGCAGGAAGCCTGGACGATCCCGGAAGCCCTTCTCAAGGAGCTTGGGACCACAAGCCTTTCGGGTGGCATCCTCGTCGGTGACGTCTTCTACTGTACCGGTCACGATTCCTTCGAGATGCACAAACTCAGAATCCCCAAGAGCGGCTCGGCTCTCGAGTGGATAGGTAACGTGAAGGTGCCGTTCTTCGGCCAGGCTCCCGCAATCGACAGGGACGGCAGCCTCTGGGGCATCATCCGCAAGCAGCACGCCGTAATCCACGCCGTAAAGGCTGAATGACTTCCCTCTAAAGCGTCAAGAGCTTGAGCCAGGTGCGCAGCCTCAGCCAGAGCCTCACCGGCGCCGGCATCCCCGACCAGTTCTCGAGATAATACAGATAGCTGTCCCTCCAGTGGCCGTAGATGGCCTTTGACGGCTGTTTGTTCGTGGTCTGTGCGCCAAGGTGGATGATGGAGATCTTTGGCAGAAGAACGCACTCCAGCCCCATCCTCTTCAGTTTTTCGCTCAAGATATGTTCCTCGAAATACAGGAAGGTGTGTCTGTCGAGCCAGCCTATTTCCCTGAACTGGTCCTTGCGGAGCATCATACAGGAGCCGGGGGGAACTCCGGTGGCGAGGCTGTCGTGCGCATCCAGACCTTCGGTGGGGATGAATTCGCTTCGCTTTATCCCGAACCTGCCCAGACTCGTAGCCTGCAGGAACAGGTCCATACGGGATTTTGACCTTCTGGCACAGGCCTTGTCCACGCTGCCGTCGGGAGCCTTGACGAGGGGGAACACCACTCCGCAGCCGGGATGGTTGTCAAGATACGCCTCCATAGGGCAGAGAATGTTTTCGGTGAACCTCGTGTCGTCGTTGAGAATCAGGATCTTGTCCACCTGCGGGTCGGCATCGAAATACTCGCAACCCAGGTCGTTGCCGCTGGCATAGCCGCCGTTCCGGTCGGCGACGATGATGTGCTCGCGGCAGAAGGAGCGGAGTTTCGCGAGCTCTTCCGGGCGGGATGCGTTGTCCACGACGCAGATTTTATACGTGCCGGCGGGGCAGTGGCTGTACAACGACTCGAGGCAGCTTTCAGTCTGCGACGAATTGTTGTAGTTGAGTATCACGATACCTGTCATATCGCAAAATTACATTATTTTATTTAATTTTGTGCTGTTATGCGCTGCGCATTCGTCATACTGCATTATATGGCCTCCGATGTGACGTCAAGGAGCATCGATGCCGTGCTTGCCCTTCCCGGCGGGGACGACGTCTCTGTCGTGGTGGTGGACAATGCCTCCCCGGACGGCAGCGGCGCTTCGCTGCAGGAGAAGTATTCAGCTTGCGGGCGTGTGCACTTCGTCTTTCTTGGTGACAATGAAGGCTTTGCACGGGGGAACAATGCCGGATACCGGTATGCAGTCGGGAACCTGGAGCCGGATTTTGTCGTCGTGATGAACAACGACGTGATTGTTGATGACGCGGATTTCCTCCGTAAGATTGAGGATGAATATGCCGCCGGGCCTTTTGCCGTGCTAGGGCCTGACGTCGTCACTTCTGATGGCCGCCATCAGAACCCTATGCGCACCTCCCCGATGACGCCCGGCCGGATCAGGACCCTCCGCCTGAAGATGAGCTTGAAGTACCTGCTCTATCCCGCCCTGATGCCGTTCGGCCTTGCGGGAGGGGAGTCCTCGCCGGAAAGCGTGCGGTGGGACGTTCCCGCCGAAGGCTGCGTGCTTCACGGTGCCTGCTTCATATTCTCACGGGATTTCATTGCGGCCCGCCGCGATGCGTTCAACCCTTCCACCTTCCTGTACTGCGAAGAGGACATACTGCAGGCGGAATGTGCGGCAGGGGGGCTTGTGTGCAGGTATGCTCC
>JAKSKA010000157.1 GCA_024401915.1 Bacteroidales bacterium | reverse complement strand
GATTGGCTGTCAAATCGTATGCCATTTGCTTCGCGGCCTGGAACACGTCCCACTTCCCGCTGTAGCTGAGGAAGAGGATGAGGGTGAGGTTCCCTCCGCCGGCAGTCTTCTGCTCTATCGCGTCTATCGCCTCGTTCAGGCTCTTCGAAAGCCTTTCGCGGTTGCCCAGGACGCGGAACTTCACGCCATTGTTCAGGAAGGTCGGAAGTTCGTTCATCATAGAATCGAACATCAGTTTCATCAGCGTCGAGACCTCGGCCTCGGGACGGCCCCAGTTCTCTTCGGAGAACGCGAATACGGAAAGGTACTTCACTCCCCACTCAACTGACGCCTCGGTGACGGCGCGCACGCTCTCGACACCTTCGAAATGGCCGTAAGCGCGTTCTTTTCCGCGTTCTTTGGCCCAACGGCCATTGCCATCCATAATGATCGAGACGTGTGTGGGAACTTTTGACGGTGACTGCATCGTGGTTCAGATGTTATTGCGCACGTCCTCGCCCCAAAGGAGCCTGGCGCGCAGTGCATTTATGAAATTCGACTCTCCGAGACGTATCGTCTTCAGCCGCGAAGGAGCGGCGCTGATACGTATCACGGAGTCGGAAGGGATTACCGTCGAGCGGTTGTCCGTGCCCAGCACGGCCTTGAGGCTGCGGGAACGCAGGCTTATGCCCACCTCTGCCGTTTCAGGCACGACAAGCGGCCTCACGTTCAGGTTGTGCGGCGACACAGGTGCGATGATGAGCACCCTGCTGTCAGGCGTGCAGATGGGGCCCCCGACGCTGAGGTTGTATGCCGTGCTCCCGGAACTCGTCGAGACAAGCAGGCCGTCCGCCCAATATGTCGGCAGCAGGTCGCCGTCGACGCTCACGTCGATACCGAGCATTCCGGCGCCGTATCTCGAAACGGATATCTCGTTGAGAGCCAGGCCGTCAGGCACCTTCCAGCCGTCCGCATCGCCGAGCATCAGCATAGTGCGCTCCTCGACGCTCCAGTCTCCGGAAGGCAGTTTCCCGACCACTTCTTCAGGACTGCTGTCGGACAGGAATCCGAGTCTCCCGAAATTCACGCCGAGCAGGGGAATGCCGTGGGCGAGGGCAACCCGGGCCGCAGTAAGGAAAGTGCCGTCACCGCCGATGCTGAGCATTACGTCCATACCGGAAACGTCATCTCCGCAATTGTCGATGTCAAACATTTCACAACCTCCTTTCTCAAGGTCTTCGAGCAGCTTTGCAACTCTTCCGTCAGACTTGAGCGAGGTCTTCTTTATGTAATAGGCCACTTTCATTACAAGCCTCAAATTTAGCAATTATTTTATTATTTATTGATATTAATGAGTACATTTGTGAGAAATGACAAGACTGAGCGTTAACATCAACAAGATAGCCACGCTGCGCAACGCGCGCGGCGGCAATATGCCGGACGTCACGAAAGCGGCGCTTGACTGCGAGCGTTTCGGCGCGGAAGGCATCACCGTCCATCCCCGTCCGGACGAGCGCCACATCCGCTACAGCGACGTGCGCGCGATCAGACCGCTGCTCCACACGGAATTCAACATCGAGGGCAATCCTACAGGCAGTTTCACGGCTCTCGTCTGCGAAGTGGTGCCTGACCAGGTGACGCTGGTCCCGGACGCGCCCGACGCACTCACGTCGAATGCCGGCTGGGACACACTGCGCAACTACTCGCTGCTCTCACGCGTCTGCGACGCTTTCCGCTCACGCGGGATACGCACATCCATCTTCATCGACCCGCTGCCGGAAATGGCGGAAGGGGCTGCACGCTGCGGAGCGGACAGGGTGGAACTGTACACCGCCGGCTATGCCGCAGGATACGCAGGAGGGCGCGAGGAAGCGATCAGGCCATATTTAGAGACTGCCCTGGCGGCGCGCGAACTCGGGCTCGGGCTCAACGCCGGCCACGACCTCAGCCTGGAGAATCTGGCATACTTCGTGCAGACCATCCCCTGGACGGACGAAGTGTCCATAGGCCACGCACTTATCTGCGACGCGCTGTACGCCGGCCTTGAAAAAACAATATCCGACTATCTCGGGGAGATTCGGAAAAAATGATTAAATTTGCAATCTGTTGAATAATATCAAACAATAAATAAAATGAAAAAATTACCTCTCATTCTCAGCATCATCGCCCTTGTCGGCGTGATTGCCCTGTCTTGTGTCGTTCTCTCAAAGGGATGCTGCAAAAAGGCAAAAACAGTCACTGAAGACGGAATCGAAACAGGCGCTCCCGCAGGCTCCATCGTGTATTTCGACCTCGACCGCGTTCTTGAGGAATATGATATGGCCAACGACCTCCGTTCCGTTGTGGAGACAAAGGTCAACAGCATCAATCAGGAAGTCAACCGCCGCGGCGGCAAGCTTGAGAAGGACATCAAGGCCTTCCAGGACAAGATGAACAAGGGGCTGCTCACCCAGTCTGTAGCAGAGGCACAGGGCCAGAAGCTCCAGGAGCAGCAGAACAACTTCCAGCAGTATGCCGGTCAGAAGCAGCAGGAGATCGCTGAGGAGCAGCAGGTTATGATGAACCAGATCGCCGATGCGATAAAGACCTATATCGACGCTTACAACGCCGAGAAGCAGTACGCGATGATCATCACCACCCAGGGAGGCATACTTCCCGCACCCGTAGTCTGCGGCGACCCTATGCTTGACATCACCGACGACATCCTCGCAGGGCTCAACGCCGAATACGTCAAGGAAAAAGGCAAGACAAACGAGGAATAAGCCTTGAGAATAGCGATACTGTCCTGTTTCCACCCCTACAGGGGAGGCATTGCCCAGTTCAATGCAAGTCTTCTTGGAGAGCTGGGCAGGACTTGTGAAGTCAGGGCGTTCAATTTCAAGAGACAATACCCGGACATTCTCTTCCCGGGAAAGACCCAATACGTAACAGAAGAGGATGAGGCCGTACCCGTGGAATCGACAGCGATCACGGATACGGTCAATCCTTTTTCCTGGTTCAAGACAGCAAGGGAGATAAGGAAATGGAAGCCTGATGTCCTGATAATGAGGTACTGGATGCCCTGGTTCGCGCCATCGCTCGGTACCGTCGCCCACAGGATGGGGAAAGACTGCAAGGTCATAGGCATCCTTGACAACGTAATCCCGCACGAGCAGCACATATTCGACAAGCCGCTCACCAAGTATTTCCTTTCAGGTCTCGACGGATGCGTGACCCTGTGCGACGACGTGGAGGCGGAGCTGCTGAAGCTGATGCCGGACGCCCGCC
>JAKSKA010000156.1 GCA_024401915.1 Bacteroidales bacterium | reverse complement strand
CCTTCCGCAACCAGGGCTCCGACCCTGTCCAGGGCGTCAGGCGTGATCCCTATGCCGGCGGCAACCCTCAGGCGGCCGAAACTGTCCTTGCAGGCATTGGGGTGCTCCTTCTCCTTCTGCAGGTCGCGGTAGGTGATGAGACCCACGATGTGGCCTTCCTTGTCCACGACGGGCAGCTTCTCCACCTTGTGCTTCTGGAGCACTTCCTTGACGTGGGCGCGGTCCGTCTCCGTGTTCAGTATGGTCACGAGCCCGTCCGCGGTCATCACGTCGCTGATCCTGATGCTCATATCCTCCTGGAAACGCACGTCGCGGTTGGTCACGATGCCGGCGAGCCTGCCGTTCTCATCGACTACGGGGATGCCGCCTATGTGGTTGTCGCGCATCATCTGAAGCGCGTCTCCGACGGTCTGGTCCCTGTGGATCGTCACCGGGTCGCTGATCATTCCGCTTTCCGCCCTCTTCACGCGGCGCACCTGGGCTGCCTGCGCTTCTATGGACATATTTTTATGAATGACGCCGATTCCACCTTCCCTTGCCAGGGCTATGGCCATCGGCGCTTCCGTAACGGTGTCCATCGCGGCGGACACAATAGGGATGTTGAGTGTAATGTGTTTCGAGAACCGGCTCTTCAGCTCCACTTCTCTCGGAAGTACTTCGGAGTATGCCGGTATCAGCAGCACGTCGTCGAATGTAAGACCGTCGAGGGCTACTCTTTCATCTATGAAGGACATATTGCAGGGTTTTTGCAAAGTTAAACAAAAATCCCGTTGCAGTGTGCTGCGACGGGATTATTTTTTTACAGAATTGCATCGATGATGTTGGGACAGTGGTCCGTGAGGAGTATCGAGAAGGCCGATGTCTCACAGATGAAGTTGCGTATCCCGGTATTTCCGCCGTTGTAGAGCAGGCAGTGGTCTATCGCCTCCTCACGGGGACGGTAGAGCTTCTCGCGGCATCCGACGTTCTTGGGACCGCAGACGTGGTGGCCCCTGATGGTGCTGGTGATGCCCGTCGCAAGCTTGTAGCAGGGCTCGTATCCGCCCTTTATGAATTGCTGGATGGGCGTCGACCTCTCCCAGCAGTTCATATCGCCGACCACGAAGACAGGACAGTTGTATTTGGCCTTGAGACCTTCCACTTCGGCCATTATCAGACGGACCTGGGCTGCGCGAGCCTGGGTGCTGCCCGGCATCACCTTGTCGCTCTTCCACCAGAGATGGGTGCTGAGGAGGATGAACTGCTTGCCGTCGGCCTTGAGCCTGAAGAGCGCCCAGGTGTAGGACTTGCTGTTGTGGTTGCTCCATTTCTTCGGGGTGAAGAGCACGTAGTCGGAAGTGATGAGCTCGACCGTGTTCTCGTTGTAATATACCGGCGTGTCGTTCTTCTTTCCTTCGGGAACCTGGAACGCCTCCTTATAGCCGTAGCCGGCGACGAGGGGGTTGAAGTACTCCCTCATATGCATTGAGAACTCCTGGAAGCCCATTACGTCAGGCATATAGGCACGGACAATCTGGGCGAACTGGGGCGCACGCACGTCGTCGGTGCACTCCAGACCGGCATCCTTCCATATCTGTGGACTTTCCTGCTTGCTGTAGTCCCATACGTTGTCGTCAAGGATACGGAGGTTGATGTCGTTGTCCCTGGGGAAGAGGTATTCTCTCTCCACGCTGCCTTTCTCGCGATAGGATCCGTTCATCTTGCCTTCCGCTATCTTTTCAACTGCGAGTGCTCCGACCTTGTCGAGAGCCCAGCAGCCTCCTGCTGCAAGGACGAGCCTGCCTTTCTTCAGGACGGCTTTGTACTCGAAGGGACCGAAATCTGCACTGTAGGCCGCTTTTGAGGCGGGACGGTTGGTTTCGCCGACGAGGATTTCCTTCGAGGAAGGCTTGCCGCTGTCGTCGCGGACGCTGAGTTTCGTGCCGGTGGCCGCTTCGATGGCCTTGCTGAGCTTTTCGGCCGCTTCAGCCCCGACTTCCGCCTCGGCTGCTGCGGAATAGACTATCGTGTAGGACTTCAGGGACGTGCCGCCAATCTTCGGAGTGGCAGCAAAAAGTGTCCCGACCGATATGGCCAGGACACTCAATATTGCAGTTGCTATGCGTTTCATAACGCAAATGTAACTATTTTTCCAGTAATTTCCTGCTGCGCTCGATAAAATCTGCCAGGGCCTTGCCCTTGAGCATTCCGTTGGAGAGGAGGGCGAGGTCGACAACCTGCTTCAGCAGTTCCCCGCTGTTCTCCCTGTCGCCCCAGATCTTCGCGATGGCGGGGTTCTCCATATTGACGATGACGTTGTAGGACTCGGGAAGGGAACCATAGAAGTTCATACCTCCTCCCATAGCGCTCATCTCGCGGTAGCGGCGCATGAACTCGTTCTGGGTGATGAGCACTGCGGCCTCGGTCTCACCGAGGTTGCGGGGCTCGACCATATAGTCGCCACCTTCGGGAAGGACTGACTTGAAAAGGTCGTCAAGTGCCTTCTTGTCGTCATCGGACATCTCGGGCTTGATCTCATCCTCTTTCTTTATGAGGTTGCCGATGGAGTCGCTGTCCACCCTTGCGAAGCGGCTGTCCTTGATCTTCTGCTCCAGAAGGCCTACGAAGTGGGAATCGAGCTCGCAGTCCATAAGGAGTACGTCGTATCCCTTGTTCTTCGCGGCTTCGATGAAGGCGTACTG
This sequence comes from Bacteroidales bacterium, assembly GCA_024401915.1. The sequence goes on along the minus strand of JAKSKA010000156.1, from coordinate 575 downwards.
CTCGTCGGGCCTGGTCGCATAGAGATAGACGACCTGCTTGTCCTTGTCCGTCTGCTCGCCCTCGATGGCCTTGCGGTAGTCTTCGAGCTTGAAGTACTTTCCGTCAGTGTTCTTCAGGAGCGCGAATTCCAGACCTCTCTCGCAGAACTTCTCGTCGGAGAGCATACCGTATTCGATGAAGAGCTTGATGTTGTCCCATTTCTGTTCGAACTGCTCCTTCTGCTCCTTGGAGATGCTTTCGAGACGGTCAGCGACCTTCTTGGTGATGTAGGTGCTTATCTTCTTGACGTTGGCGTCGGACTGCAGGTAGCTGCGGCTGACGTTGAGGGGGATGTCGGGGGAGTCGATGACACCGTGGAGAAGCGTGAGGAAGTCGGGAACTATGTTGTCGACGTGGTCCGTGACGAACATCTGGTTGCAGTAGAGCTGGATCTTGTTCTTGTCGATGGCCATCCTCTCCTTTATCTTCGGGAAGTAGAGTACTCCCGTGAGGTTGAAGGGATAATCCACGTTGAGGTGGATCCAGAACATCGGTTCCTCCTCCATAGGATAGAGCGCCTTGTAGAAATTGAGGT
>JAKSKA010000155.1 GCA_024401915.1 Bacteroidales bacterium | reverse complement strand
CGCAAAGCGGATACGAGTTCCATTACTCCGAGGATGAATACCGGAAGGGCGCAGCCGGATATGGTCTCGATGAGGCTGCCGCTCATTATTTCCGCCGGGACGGTAAACCTTGCGGTGAAACCGACGGCCCAGCTTATCAGCATCGCCGCCATGAGCTGGTTTCCGCTCAGGCGCCTGGAGAACAGACCCCAGATGGACGGTATATAGAGCGGGCAAAGCACCATTGTCAGTATCATCACAACAACCTTCTCCGCGCCTCCCGCAAACGGCACGAGCATCGCAATGCCCATTATTATGAGGCCGAACACAAGCGTGAAAATCCTGCCGACCCTTATGCGGGTCCTTTCGTCCGCATCGGCATTCTTCCCGAACCGGCCCCAGATTTCATACGTGAAGACGTTGGCATACACGTTCAGCGTGCCCGACACGTTGCTGAGCGTCGCGGAAAGCATTGCCGAAAGCATCATTCCCACCATTCCCCCCATCAGGACCAGCCTGCTCATGTTCACGTACGCATGCTCGCCGTTGTAAGTCATCGTCTGCGCGTCAAGATCGAGCGCGAGGCCAGGCTCCATAACGCGGCATATCATCGTGGGCAGATACCAGATCAGAGGAGTGACGAGATAAAGCGCCGCAATCAGGTATGTGCTCTTCTTCGCGTCCTTCACTGTAGGGACGCTGATATATCTCTGCACGAACGGCCAGTCGCCTCCTATCATCGCTATGTGAAGGCACATCCACAGCACCAGCCATACGAACGTGTAGCTCGGGGAAGTGCCGGAGAAGAATCCCGGTATCATCATTCCCCGCTCGATGAAGGTTCCGACGCCGCCCACCGCCTTGAAAGAAAGCGGAAGCATGAAGACGACCACGAAAAGCAGAACGCCGAACTGTATCACATCGGTCATCAGAACCGCAAGGAAACCTCCAGCGACAGTGTATGCCAACGTTATCGCTCCGAGCAGGAGGAGGGCCCACCATATCGAAAGGCAGCCCTGCGGAGAATCGCCGGGAAGCCCGGTGGACGCGAATATGCTGCCGTCAGGCACGCCTATCAGCGCACAGGCTATGACTGCCACGGCGTACAGGCCCACGGCAGTGTGGACACCGCGTCCGACAATTCCGCAGACCGTATAGAAACTCACTGTCCGCTTCCCGAACCTTATCGCAAGATATTCTCCGGGGGATTTTATCTTCAACCTTCTCCATTTGCCGGCAATCCACTTCCCCACGAAGAGGGAGGAAATGCCGAGGCAGACGGCGGTGCTGACCGCAACCAGACCGGACTTGTACGCGACGCCTCCCCATACCACAAAAGTGCTGGCGGAGAATATGGTCATATAGGAAGATATGCCGGAAAGCCACCAGCTGGAATTCCTGCCGGCTATGAACATATCCTCGGAACTCCTGATCCTGCGGGCCATCACAAGGCTCACGGCAATCAGCCCCAGGAAATAAAATGCTATTACTATGTAATCTAGAGCAACCATATCATCTCATCATCTTGCTGAAGGGTTTCGGACGTTGAACAACCTCGGTGTACTCGTTGCCGAAAGTGTCCGTGACGCGCACGGTAAGAGTTGTCGACGGACCCGACGCCTTCACCTTGAAGAAATGAGGGGAGGCGAAGGACTTGTCGTATTTCTCCGGCCATCTTGCCGAACCGTTGTCCTCCCAGGCCGACTTCGGCAGATAATAACTTATCGTGTATTGCGGGTTCTCGGCCTTTACGGCTTTCACTGGCAACTGCCTCCCGTCTTCGCTCACGCTAATCTTCCATCTGGTCTCCCAGGCCCACACCTGGATGAGGACCACATTGTCTTCAATTTCGCCGTAATTGCGCTTGTTGGGCTGATGCCTGAGCATCGCGCGGACTTCCCCGTCGGTCCTGTAATAATCCCGGACTGCGTTCATGTCGAACACGCGGAACTGCCTGGAACTGCCGTCGTCATCGGAGACGAAGTACCACTGCATTGCCCTTCCGTCCACGGGGAAGACCTCGAATCCGGCCGGTGCGCTGTCAGGAGCAAGGGTCAGACCTCCGTGTGCGCGCGTCTGCCACCAGCTTCCGCCTGCGCTGGATATGTTGTGGTCCAGGATGTTCGCGAGTTCCGGATAGCGGCTGTCGTCGCTCCCGTAGCAGGGAAGATTCTCGTGGGTATGGCCGGCGATGAACTGCACTCCCGGGAATTCCCCGAAAAGGGCCGCGAACTCCTTGAGAAGGGCGTCCGGATCCTCGTCCCCGCGTTTCATCCTGCTTCTGATGCCCTTCTGCGGCACGCCGGACTCATATTCGAAAACGGGATTGTGGAACACCGCCACCAGCGGCGCGCTCTTGTCCGCAACGGTCTGGAGATCCTTTCTGAGCCACTGCAGCACATCTTCGCGGAACCAGGTCTCATAATCCCGCTTTCCGGCAATCCCCTCGTAGCTGTCTATGCGCCCCTCGCTGTTCCTGTAAATCACATCGTCCAGAACCACGTAATGGATCTCTCCGAGGTTGAACGAATAATGGGTGGGGCCGAGCGTTTCCCGATAGAGTTGCGCAGCCTCGAAATCCACGTCCTGTGCATCAGTGGGAGTGCCGCCGTCGTTGTCGTGATTTCCCATCGCGCAGAACATCGGCACGGGGAATTCCACGTTCCGACGCGTGGCGGGGAAGTCCGCGATCGTATAGCGATATTCGTACCAGTAGCGGTCATAGCTGCTGTCTCCGGCGTTGATGCAGTAAACGGGTATCCCCCTGCTGCGGTATTTGTCCACCTCCTCACGGATGCGCGGCATACAGATTTCCGTAAACTGGCGTATGTCGTCATTGATGTTTGCGAAATGGAGGTCGCTCAGGGCGATTACGGCGTGCTTCCTGTTGTCGACCTTCCTGAGGGAGAAATCGTGCCTCTCCGCCAGGGAACTTTCCTTCTGCGTCCTCTGCCAGAAAGCCGGCAGCGCCCCCTCGCCCGCAATCTCGGTGCAGGAAGGGATGCTTACGAATACGGAACCCTCCTTCTTGTCGGAAGAGAGAAAATAATAACCCCTCCTGTCCGTCCTTGCGATCTCGTGACCGTCCGAGACTACAACGCCCTCCATGGGCGCACCTTCGCAGAGCACCTGACCGTAAACAGTGCAGGACTTCGGGAGGCGCGGTCCTGAAGCGAATGCGGAAATCCCGAATGCGAGAGCCGCAGCGATTGCAATAACTCTTCTACTCATCATATCTTGGTGCCGATCTCACGAAGCCGGCCTGTCAGTTTCTCAATATCCGCGTCGGCGACGCTCTT
>JAKSKA010000154.1 GCA_024401915.1 Bacteroidales bacterium | reverse complement strand
TCGGTGGCGACAGCCAGATGAAGATCGCCACTTCCTACAGGTACGCGGGTGACGCCACAAGCGTCGATACCGAGATCGAAGGTATGCTCTACGAGGCTCTCAAGGGCTTCTTCTCAGAGGAAATCACCCTCTCCGAGTTCACCTCTACCCTCGACAACCCCAACGGTATCATCAGTTCCGACAAGGTTGGCGCTTCGATTGCAAACGACATCAAGCGCAACGCGATCATCTCCATCATCCTCGCCCTCATCGTAGTCTTCGCATACATCGCAATGAGGTTCAAGGGCTGGGCCTGGGGTCTCGGCGGCGTCGTATCGCTTGCCCACACCGCAATCATCCTTATCGGCTTCTTCAGCCTCTTCAGCGGCATCCTTCCGTTCAACCTCGACGTTGACCAGACCTTCATCGCCGCTATCCTGACTATCATCGGTTACGCAATCAACGACAACGTGGTCATCTTCGACCGTATCCGTGAGAACCTCGGACTCCACCCGAACGATGACTTCAAGACCCAGGTCAACAAGTCCCTCAACCAGACTCTGACCCGTACGGTCAACACCTCCGTATCCACCCTCCTTCCTATGATCGCGATCGCAATCTGGGGCGGCGAGTCCATCAGGGGTCTGTCAGTCGCTCTCTGCCTCGGTATCTGTATCGGAACCTACGCATCCATAATGATCGGTACTCCTATTATGTACGATACGACGATGCGCAAGCTCTCTAAGAAGAACAAATAGTCAGCAACAGAACAATCAGTGGAGCAAACCTCCGCCCCGGCAGAAAGGCCGGTCGAAGGCTTGCTCCACTTTTTTATTTATGAGGTCCGGTACCAGTCTCTCCTTGGCATTGCTGCTTGCAACGGCGGTTTCCTGCGCGGAGAATCCCTCGTTCAACGTAGTGGATTTCGGCGCAAGGCCGTCCGTGACAGCCTGCACCGACAGCAGCGTCATCGCAAACAATACGACCGCTTTCCAGAAAGCCATCGACACGGCGGCGATCTGCCAGGGCAGGGTGGTCGTGCCGGAGGGCGTGTTCACCTGCGGCGCCCTTTACCTCAAAAGCCACATCGAGCTTCATCTCCAGAATGGTGCCGTTCTTATGGCCAGCCCGGATTCAGCGGATTATTCGCCTGCGGACGTGTGCCCGCAGAGCCATCCGAGCAAGGCTGACAAGGCGTCCGGCAGGCATTTCATCGTATGCAACAAAGAAACGGACGTGTCCATCACCGGCGCGGGATGCATAAACGGGAACTCTACCGTTTTTACCGTGGCCCCCGGCGGAGGACCGTATATGTCCAAGGCTGAAATCCCCTGGCGTCCCAGCCAGATGCTGTTTTTCGCCAACTGCAGCAATATAAGGATCGAGGGCATCGAACTGGCCGATTCGCCGTATTGGAACTGCTTTTTCTACGGTTGTGACAACATCTCCATCAGTTCGCTGAACATCCATTCCAGGCGCAATCCCGTTTCATACAATGGGGACGGGCTGGATTTCGATTGCTGCAATCGCGTAAAGGTCCGGGATTGTAACATCAACACCTCCGATGACTGCATTGCGATACGTGCCGATGGACGCTATCTGGAAGGAAAGCAGGATTGCTCGGACATAGATATCCGCGACTGCCGTCTTTCTTCGCTGACAAGCGCCATCCGGCTGGGAGTCGGTTCCGGTACGATCAGCAGGATAAGGGCCTGCAACATCGACGTGAAGGACACCCGCTCCGTCTTTACGATTGTCTCCGGCTGGAGCAGCAAGACGGATGGCGTGAACGTCCGGGATGTCGTTTTCCGCAACTTTACGGTAAAGAACTCCGTACAGCTTTTCCTTATCTACCCCAAGGTGGCCCGTCACGACAGGTATGTCCGTGACGTCACCTTCGAAAACATCTCCGCCCGGGTGGAATTGCCCGGACTTCTGTTCGGTTACGAGGATGCTCCGTATGAGAATATCAGCTTCAGGAATGTCGATTGCAATACGGGGCTGGACGTCCGATATGCCGGCGTGAACGTTTCCGGAGGCACATTGAAACTATTGTCACTATCCGAGGAGGAAAGGGCGCAGGTATGGGACGATTATAACCGCCGCAAACTGGAAGTGAGATATAATGGTTTTTCCGAGCAACCCGGCCTTTGAAAGACCGGGCCTTTTTTTTATCTTTGTAAGGTATGAAAAAGCTCGTTTATTCCCTGTCAATGCTTGTGTGCTGTGTAGCAGCAAGCGCCCAGATCAATGAAAAATCAATAAACTCCGATCCGTTCTATGCCGCCGGACCGTACCACACCTATACGTACACCGCGCAGAAGGACACTCCGGCGCCGAAAGGCTACAAGCCGTTTTATATCAGCCACGTCGGCCGCCACGGCTCTCGCTGCCTCGCTGATTCCGACCCGGATTACGCACCGGTTGTGGAGAAGATGGAGCAGTGCCTGGAACGCAAGCTGCTCACCCGCAAGGGAGAGAAGCTGCTGGAGGATATGAAGGTCCTGGCGAAAATGCAGGACGCCAACCTCGCCCAGATAACGGAAATCGGGGCACGGGAGCATCGTGAGATCGCTGCCCGTATGTACAAGCGCTTCAAGCCCGTCTGGACAAACAGGTCGCGCCGCGAGGTGCACTGCAAGTCGACCACCGTGCAGCGCTGCATACTCAGTATGACCAACTCCACCAACGAGCTGAAAGGCCTCAACCCGAAGCTCGATTTCAGCTATGAGGCCGGAATAGTGGTTGCCAGGAACATCAGGCCCGACACCAGTCTCTTCCATCCGGTGAACAAACCCGTGAAGATCAGGAACCGGGCCCATTTCCACAGGGTGTTCAATCCGGACGAGTTCTACTCGAGGGTGTTCTTCAATCCCGAGGCAGCGAAAGCAATCACCGGTGACCCCAAGTTTTTCTGTCTAGGGGTCTATGACCTCTGGAAGGATGCGCAGTGCGCCGGAATGGACAAGTTCGACGCCCGCGACTATTTCAGTGCAGCGGAGCTCTGCGACCTGCTCTGCTTCACCGTAGACCGCTGGTATGAGGTGTTCTCCTCCTTCGCCGACCCGGCCAGCCCGGCCTGCGGCATCGTCAACGGCCTGCTCTCCGACATACTTAACGGCGCCCAGGAAGCACTCGAAGACGGCAAGGTGTGCGCCCACCTGCGCTACACCCACGATTCCGCGCTGATGCCCCTCTTCTTCAAGCTCGGACTGGAGAACTACCCGCTCGGGCTCAGCAGGGAGCAGGCCCGCGAACTGTGGTCCCCGACCGAGATTATGCCTATGGGAAGCAACCTCCA
>JAKSKA010000153.1 GCA_024401915.1 Bacteroidales bacterium | reverse complement strand
GCCGAAGCCGATGGTGATGTCGGCCATTGACTCGAGGTTGCCGACAGCGGTGGCGTTCGGAGGGGTTCCGATAGGGGTTCCGATACCGCCGACATTGGCCGCGATCGGAATGGCGAGCGCGATTCCGACCTTGCCCTTGGCATCCGTATCAGGAAGCGATGCGAACACGGGGGCGAGGAATGCGAGGAACATCGCTGCCGTTGCGGTGTTGCTCATAAACATCGAGAACACGGAGATTACGAGGAGCACTCCGAGGAGCACGGTCTTCGGTTTCTTTCCGAAAGGCTTGAGGAGGATGCGGGCCATCGTGACGTCCATTCCGTATTTGGAGGCTACGATAGCGAGTACGAAACCGCCGAGGAAGAGCATCACGACAGGGTCTGCAAAGGACCTCATAAGCTCCTTCATAGGAACGAACTGGCTGGCGTCTCCCGTATCCATCAGGAATCCTATGCTCTTGTTGGAGATGGTGAGCAGGGAGATGACGATGACCATAAGGGAGGTCACCCAGTTGGGAACGATTTCAAAGATCCACATAAGCGCGGCGAATGCGAAGATTGCAATCGTACGCTGCTGCGAAACCGTGAGCACATCGCCCAGGGAGCCGAAGAACGACTTGGGCGCAACCCACAGGAAAATTGTGACTATCAGCACGATAGGCAGAAGTACACAATACTTGAGATTGATTTTGTTGTTGGACATATTGCTATAAAAAAATTATTGCCCGAATTTGCGGCGCAAATTTAGGCAATAAATAAGAGAATTCAAAGCTTATAATACTCCTTGTACCACTTCGCGAACTGTCTCAATCCGTCCCTGAGGCTGGTCCGTGGCTTGAAACCCATATCGCGTTCGAGGGCCGAAGTGTCGGCATAGGTGACCGGCACGTCACCGGGCTGCATAGGCACCAGTTCCTTGTGTGCCTCGAAATCATATTCGGGTGGAAGCACCCCCGCCGAGATAAGTTCCTCCTGAAGGATATTCACGAAATCCAGCAGGTTTTCCGGATTGCTGTTCCCTATGTTATATATCCTGTACGGAGGGATCGGGAGGCCGTCCTCACCGGTCGCCTTCTTGGGAGGGTTCTTGATGACACGGCTTATGCCTTCCACTATGTCATCGACATAGGTGAAGTCCCTCTTGCAGTTGCCATAATTGAATATCTTTATCTTCTCGCCCTTCAGAAGCTTGTTCGTAAAGCCGAAATAAGCCATATCGGGCCTTCCCGCGGGGCCATAGACCGTAAAGAAGCGGAGGCCTGTGGAAGGGATGTCATAGAGCTTGCTGTAGGAGTGGGCAAGCAGCTCGTTGCTCTTCTTCGTAGCCGCATAGAGGCTTACCGGATTGTCCACCCTGTCCGTTTCGCAGAAGGGAATCTTGGTGTTGCCGCCGTACACGCTGCTCGAGCTGGCGTATACGAGGTGTTTCACGGGATGGTTGCGGCAGGCTTCGAGGATGTTGTAGAAGCCTATGAGATTGGACTCGATATAGGCTCCGGGGTTGGTGATGCTGTAGCGCACGCCAGCCTGGGCCGCAAGATTCACGACGACGTCGAAGCCGCCCTTCTCGAAAATTCCGTCGACCAGGGCCTTGTCGGCAAGGTTGCCTTTGATGAAAGTGTAGCGGCTTTCCGGATGGGCGGAGGCGATGCGTTCCAGTTCCGCAAGTCTGTATTCCTTGAGGGCGACGTCATAGTAGTCATTGACGCTGTCGAAGCCCGTGATTTCTATGGAAGCCTCCTTCTCCAGAAGGGCCTTTACAAGATTGGACCCGATAAAGCCGGCGGATCCCGTGACAAGTATCTTCATAGGGACAATTGAAAATCAGTCGCGACGGAATATGTCGCGGGTGTAAACCTTCTCTTCGACGTCATCCAGGCAGCTGTCGTAGCGGTTGGCAAGGATGGAGTCGCTCATCTTCTTGAATCTTCCGAGGTCGTTCACCACTTCGCTGCCGAAGAAGGTGCTGCCGTCGGGGAGGGTGGGCTCATAGACTATCACACGTGCGCCTTTGGCCTTAACGCGCTTCATCACGCCCTGGATGCTGGACTGGCGGAAGTTGTCCGAATTGGACTTCATCGTGAGGCGGTAAACCCCCACCGTGATGTTCTTTTCCGCACTGGCGTCCCACTGGGAGTTGCAGCTGTAATAGCCTGCCTTGCGGAGCACCTGGTCCGCGATGTAGTCCTTGCGTGTGCGGTTGCTCTCCACGATGGCGGAAATCATATTCTCCGGAACGTCCTGGAAGTTCGCAAGGAGCTGCTTGGTGTCCTTCGGCAGACAGTATCCGCCATATCCGAAAGACGGGTTGTTGTAGTGGCTGCCGATCCTGGGGTCCAGTCCGATGCCGTCAATAATGGCCCTGGTATCCAGCCCCTTCATCTCGGCGTAGGTGTCGAGTTCATTGAAATAGCTGATGCGCAGTGCAAGGTAGGTGTTGGCGAACAGTTTTACGGCCTCTGCCTCCTTCATTCCCATCAGCAGCGTGGGCACGTCCTTTTTTATCGCGCCCTCCTGAAGCATAGCGGCAAAGCTGCGGGCGAACTTCTCCGCATCCGGGTTGCCTATGGCCTTGATTGCTGCGTTCTCCTCATCGAAATTCCTGTTATCGACCTCTCTGAGTTTCGGATAGCCGCCCATGATGCGGCTGGGATAGAGAGTGTCGTAAAGAGCCTTCGATTCGCGCAGGAATTCGGGCGAGAAAAGAAGGTTGAATTTCTTCCCGGTGAGGGCGGGAGTGCAGAGGAACTTGAGGGCATAGCGCACATAAAGGCTGCGCGTATAGCCTACCGGAATGGTGGACTTGATCACCATCACCGCATCCGGGTTGACGCTCAGCACGAGATCTATGACCTCCTCGACGTGGGACGTGTCGAAAAAGTTCTTCTGGGGATCGTAGTTCGTGGGAGCGGCTATCACCACGTAATCCGCGTCCCTGTATGCTGCGGCGCCGTCCAGAGTCGCCGTGAGGTCCAGTTTCACTGGATTGCCGTCCATATCGCGGCCGGCCAGATAGGCCTCGATGCAGTCGTCCTTTATCGGAGACTTGCCGCTGTTGATGAGATCCACCTTCTCGGGCACGACATCGACCGCCGTCACGTGGTGGTGCTGCGCCAGGAGCGTGCTGATCGATAGTCCGACGTATCCTGTTCCTGCTACTGCTATCTTCATACTTTTCAAAAGAAAGCGCCCGAAGGATTGGGCTCCGGGCGCATTTTGTTATCGTTTACGGCTTACTGGAGCTTTCCTGCCTCAGCGGCCTTGATCATATCGGCGTTGGCGGTCACATAAACCTCGACGCGGCGGTTCTGTGCGCGGCCTTCCTCTGTAGCGTTGTCAGCGAC
>JAKSKA010000152.1 GCA_024401915.1 Bacteroidales bacterium | reverse complement strand
GACCACAGCTTCGGTGCGGGATAGCAGCCGCTTGAAGCCACTTCCTTGCCGTCGATGCTGTACCGTACACTCTTCACGCCCTTGGACGTGGTCGCCGTGAACTTGTAGTTCCCATCGGCACCGGCCTGGATCCTCAGGTCCTTGATGCGCGCTTTCGGGAGCGCCTCCACCCAGACTCCGCGTGCAATGCCGGAGAGACGCCAGAAATCCTGGTCTTCCAGATATGTGCCGTCGCACCAGCGGAATATCTCCAGTGCTATGAGGTTGTCCCCGGTCTTCACGTAACGGGTGATGTCGAAATCGGCCTGGAGCTTGCTGTCCTCGCTGTAACCCACTTCCTTGCCGTTGACCCATACGCGGACGTTCGATGTGGCGGAGCCTATCGTGAGAATGATGTCACTCCCCTTCCATTCCGCGGGAACGTTGAAGTTCTGGAGGTACTGCCCGACGTGATTGCGGTTTGATGGGACGATGGGCGGGTTCTTCGGGTCGATGCCGTCCCAGGCATAGCCGGTGTTCAGGTAAACAGGGTCACCGAAGCCGTTGAGCTCCCAGCATCCCGGGACCGGCATCGTTCGCCACGATGAAGCGTCGAAGCCGGGTTTGAAGAAGTCCTTGCTACGTTCCTGGGGTGTCGCGTAGCCGCAGAACTGCCACTCGCCCTCAAGGCTGATTACAGGCGTGTCGCTGCTGTAGAACGTTGCGTGGATTGCCTCTCTGTTACGACAATTGACTGCAGGGTTCAACCAGTCTTCTGCGACAGGTTTGGGGGCCGCACCGCACAATGCCGGAAGGCAGAGGATTACGGCAGCGAGCAGGGGTCTGTTCGTTTTTTTCATATGTTTTCAATCATTTTTAGGACGCGTGCCTGGTTTTCTTCGATTGTACCGGGATAGCCTGCAACCTCGTGGTAGCGGCCGTCCTTCTTGTAATAGTCGATGAGAGGTTCGGTCTGCGTGTGGTATGTTTTGATCCTGTTGGCTATGATGGCCTCCGACGCATCATCGGCACGGCCTTCGATGGCGGCCCTGTGTGCGATGCGTTCATATACGAGTTCGTCCGGAATGATGATTGAAATCACTGCAGTGAGCTTCTCCCCGCGTTTTTCCAGAATCGCATCCAGGGCTTCCGCCTGAGGGAGTGTCCTCGGGAAACCGTCCAGGAGGAAGCCGTCAACGCCGCGGATGGTGTCGAAAGCGTTCTCAATCATACCCTCGACAACCTCGTCGGGGACGAGATTGCCTTTGTCGATCAGGGCTTTTGCCTGTTTGCCGAGTTCAGTCCCGGCCGCGATTTCCGCGCGGAGCAGTTCTCCGGTGGAAATGTGCTTGAGATTGTACTTCCTGGCGATAGCGCCGGCGTGCGTGCCCTTCCCCGCTCCCGGAGGGCCGAACAAAATGTAATATTTCATATTATTCATCAATTACGTAAATGTCACGGATATTCCTGCCAAGTTCATCATAATCAAGGCCGTATCCTACGATGAAGGCATCAGGTATCTCCATTCCGACGTAATCTATCGGGGCGGGCTTGTCATAGACGTCCGGTTTCATCAGCATCGTGCATATCTTGACATCGGTGGCACCCTTGTCGAGCAGCAGTTCGCGCAGGGCGTTGATTGTGGTTCCGGTATCGACGATGTCCTCGCAGATGATGACCCTGCGTCCGCGGACGTCCGCCGTAAGTCCCATTATGTTGAGGACGGTCCCGGTGGACTTTGTGCCCTGGTAGGAGGATAGTTTGATTGAAACCAGCTGGCAGTCGAGGTCAGTTTTGTAAGCAGCCTGCCCGTGAAGGGAATGGCTCCGTTCAGTACACAGAGGACCACAGGCACGTCCTGCGAGCCGGCAAAATCGGCATTGACGTGTTCTGCGACCTCATTGATAGCCTGCTCGATCCTGGATTCGGGGATGAAGGGCTTGAAATACTTGTCTTTGATCTTGATTCTATCCATTTTCGGATTTGATTTATCGATTCCCAAATTTAATAATAAGAATTGTATATTTTTCTTTTTTCATAGATTATTTACGATTATACGGCTTATCTTTCGGCACTATGAGAATCTTCCTCACCGATTTTGTTGCTGCGATGCTCGCACTTGCAGGCGCATCTTCCGCCGAAGAGATTGGCGAAAGCGAAGTGCAGCGCTTCGAGCAGCTGAGAGACCACCCTGTCGAGATCAATACTGCCTCAAGGAGCCGTCTTCTGTCGACGGGGCTTTTCTCCCATTATCAGATAGCATCACTGCTCGAATACAGGTCCCGCTGCGGCAGGATACTGTCATATAACGAATTGGCTCTCGTGGACGGCTTCGGCGCCGCTTTCACCGAGAATTTGAAGCCTTTCATACGTATCGGGGAAAGCGGCGGCGCACTTATACGGCAACGCGGCGACAACCATATCGTTTCGCTTCAGTCCTCGCTTAAAGACGGAGAGACCGGAGCCGGATTGAAATATGAGGCGGAGTTCGGTGACAGGCTCGAATTCAATCTGTGCTCCAGAGCAAGCCCCGGGGCCTGGGACAAGCCAACGATAGCGGCCAATGCATCGTACTACAGCAGGAGCGGCAGGCTGAAAACCATAGCAGGAGACTTCAACGCGCGTTTCGGGCAGGGCCTGCTGGTATGGAGCGGCTTCTCGTTGAGTGGCTTTTCGGGCAAGTCATCCTTCAAGAGAAACGCCTCAGGGATGGTGGCTTCCACTTCGTATAGTCCGATGTTCTGCGGTATTGCAAGTGATTACAGCATAGGAAGGAATATCGTTTCAGCTGGAGTGTCTCTTTATAGGAACAAGGCGGCAGTCGCGAACTGGACGAGGGTGTCGGACAAATCGAATTTCGGCCTCAGTGTTCTGGCCGTTCCCGGAAAAGCCCCGGGTGTGTCTGCGGACTTCGCCATTGGTCGGACATCCTGCTGTCTGTACGGAGAATCGGCTTTCTCCGGAAGAGGGATTGCCGCATTGACCGGCCTTAGCGCAACGCCGAAGTATGGCTGCAGCTTAAACGCACTATTACGTTATTATTCAGATAATTATATTTCTCCGTTTTCGGGTGCGGCACGCTCGTTCACTAAGGCATCGGATGAAATCGGAGCAAGCCTTGGATTCCAAAATTCCTGGATAAGTGCAACGATCGATGCTTCTGGAAAACCGGTAAAGGGGACGGAGCATTACAAATTATTGCTCGTTACTTCAAAAGAATTCGGTAAAACGTTGACATTCAAACCTGAAGCGCGTGTTTCGATACGATACAGACCGGGAGAGAACATTCCGTTCAAGGCCGACCAGAGGCTGGATATGAAGGTTGCATATGGCAGTTTATACGCAGAAACCCGATTCAACCTGCTCTTATATAAGGACAGGTCCTGGCT
>JAKSKA010000151.1 GCA_024401915.1 Bacteroidales bacterium | reverse complement strand
CGCCGGAATCTATGGCGAGAGAGCCCTTGTACCATATCTGGAACGAGCCGCCGTCGAGATGCTGGTGGTTGCCGGCCATCTGTTCATTGACTTTCATCTCGGCGATGACGCTCTCATCGCCCCATCCAGTCCTGGCTATCATCCAGCCGAAGGGGGAAGGGCAGAAACGCACCAGCGGAAGGTCATCCGGCGATGCGGGTTCGATACTGTCGTCGTTCCACAGCAATTCGAACAGGAGACTATGGTCGACGACACGGCTGTCCTTCAGGAACAGCCAGCGCAGATGCGGATCCCTGTAGAAATATGAGGCCATCATCGCCGGAAGCGCATAATTCTCGGAACGGGGCTTGCGCGAAGGGTTCTCGTCGCCGATTGGCAGCAGGGTCCCGTCCGGGCGCATACGGTAGATGATATCGTAAAGGACGTTCCGCTGCGCATTGCTGAACACGCCTTTACCGCCACCAATCTTCGCGACTATCAGCTGGGCGAAAAGCTCGGAGCTCAGCCTGGTGGGGATGTACTTGGTGCCCTGGGGGTGGTTTCCGGCCTCATAGAACAGGTTGCGCGAAGGTGCGAACTTCTTTTCGATGACGCCGATGACATCCTGATACAGCGCAGGATATTCGTCATATATGGCAACGGCCGCCGAGAGCATATCGCGCATTATCATCCATTCGCAGGTATGTCCTGCGATCGATTCGACGAATTTGAAAGGATAGCCGCACTCCAGAAGGGACGAAATCCTCAGGAACTGGGAAATGTATTCGGATTTCTCTTCATTGGACAGGAGAGGATAGCACCAGTCATAGACTATCGCTCCGACCATCAGCATCACGCCGTTTGCACGCGAGAGGTCCTTTTCGACGCCATACGCGGTACGCTTGAGGCTGTCGAGCACGGAGACGACGGCCTCCCTGCCGGCCCTGACGTTTCCGTTCGCAAGATAATCCAGAGCCTGCAGTTCGGCCCTGGACGTGAGTCCGCGCATCTGGAAGTAATATCTGAAATCGCGCTGCGATACGGGAAGTTCCTCTTCCGCCGTACGTTCTGCGGCCAGCGACTGCATCTTCGAGATGATTTCAGCGCCTCTGGCGGAGTTCATACGCTGCCGCAGCGCCGGGACATCGCTCGAATCGAGATAAAGCCTGGGATGATGATGCGGCGGCACAGGCATTCCCGCCGATGAGTACACACCGGCAAAAACCATAACCGCAGCTATCACCAACCGTGCCTTCATCTATTTTTCTTCTTTCTTGCCCGAGGACGTTATTCGCCATATCGAAGCCAGGATGCCGCCTATGGCAGACTGCATAATCGAGCAGAACACCGAAGGAAGGCATATCATAGGCATATACATAGGGAAGTTGTTCCTCGCGAGGGTGACGGCCAGGCCGCCGTTCTGCATTCCGGTCTCGCAGGCTATAGCCTTGGAGATGGCCTTGTCGTATTTGAATATCCTTCCGAGGAAGTAGCCCAGGCCGAAACCGCAGCCGTGGAGCATCGTAGCCGCCAGCAGCATCACGCCGGCACAGGAGAGCACGGATTCACGTCCTCCCGGAGCCACGATGGCCGGAGCGATCCCCGCACCGGACACGAGCGTGACACAGATTGTGGAGATGACGGCGCCGCTCTGGCCCATAGCCTTGACGAAACCGCTGAACTTCCAGTTGATGAACACGCCCAGCGAAACGGGAAGGAGCACCATCTCCGCAACGTTGAGGAGCATTGCCCACACGTCAACGGCCACATAGCTGCCTGCGAGCAGTTTGGTCAGAACCGGTGTCATAAAGATACCGAGCAGGGTGGATATGGCCGTGGAAACGACGCTGAGGGAGAGATTCGCCCTCCCGATATAGGCGATGAGGTTGCTGGCCATTCCGCCGGGGCAGGTCGCGACGATGATGAAGCCTACGGCCAGTTCGGGGGGCAGCTTGAGCAGTGCGGCAATCAGCCAGCCGGCAAGCGGCATCACGGTATATTGGGAAATCGCCGCGAGCACCACACACTTGGGCTGGGAGAAAAGCTCCTTGAAGTCGCTCAGTTTCAGGGAGAGTCCCATACAAAGCATCACGAGGGCCAGGGCCCAGGTCATCCATTTGCCTTTGCTGAACCAGAGGAACGCCTCAGGCCAGAAATAGCCGACAACGTACGCCAGGATGATCCACAGCGCACAGAGATTGATGAACCAGTTTACAAGTTTGTTCATATACGACTACAGGTAAAGTGATTTGTAACGGTAAAGGGCTTCCAGGAAGTAATAGTCGGCGAAGACCGCAGGCTTGTCCACGTTATAGCCCAGATGGTAGTACTGGACCGAATGGTCGAGGAGGCAATCCGTCCTGTCCCCTATGAAATACTGCGGCGAGCACAATGCCTCGAGCATTCTGTCCGCCCATTCGGAATAATGTCTTCTCTCCTTCCCTTTCGGAAGATAGGTGATCAGCTCATACAGTGCCGACGTGACCACAGCCGAGGCTGAAACGTCAGGCTGGGTGTCCCCGGACTGGAAGTCCCACGGAGCGATATGGTCATCGCGGAGATGCTCTATGAAGTAGTCCGCCGACTTCTTCGCGTATTCGAGATATTCGGGGTTCTGCGTGTACCTGTACGCCGCAACCATTCCGTACACGAGCCAGGCGTGGCCGCGCGACCAGGTGGACTCCTTCGTGTCACCCTGGAGCTGGCCCTTGTCCACAACCTCTCCGGACTGCGCGTCATACCGCACGATGTGGTAAGTGCCGCCGTCCTGACGCACGAAATCCTTCCACGTCGTGTTCGCGTGGGAGACCGCAATGTCATACAGCGACCTGTCGCCGGTCGAAAGGGAAGTCTCGAAAAGGATTTCGAGATTCATCATAATGTCGATGACGCACGGAACCGTGCCCTCCACAGGCTCGTTGTCCCAGTCGGAGCTGAGCACGCCGGATTTCGGGAGGAAGCGGCGGGAAAGCGTCAGGGACGCCGTGTCACGGACCGAACGGCAATACTCCGCGAATGCCGTGTCACCGCTGAAACGCAGGCCGTTCCCGAACGTGCACATAAAGCGGAACCCGAGGTCGTGGGTGTTCCCGTTGTATTTCTCCTTTTCGATCCCCATCGTCCAGCGGCGTGCGAGACTGTCGAAAACGGGATCGCCGCTGATTGCATACCCATACCACTGGCATCCGCCGTAGAAGCCGCTCACCCAGTTGGCGCTCGACTTGACCTTCCAGTGGCCTTCCTTTCCGTAGGTGGGGAAGCAGAGGCCGTCACCGACGGTCGCGGCGCGCCTCCTTGAGGTCGCCGAACGCGGCGTCCGGTGACTCGACCGGCGTCGTCAGCCCCTTCGCGAGATAGCCGCGCCAGAGGTCCAGGCCCGCGAGAATGAGATCGCCCCGTCCGCGTTTCGCGAACGCCTCGA
>JAKSKA010000150.1 GCA_024401915.1 Bacteroidales bacterium | reverse complement strand
GGGAAAAGGCGTTCTCCTTGAACTGTGCGGACGCACGAAGCCCGCCGCCCCAAACGAGCAGGCAGAGCGAAACAAGAAGAATCTTCCCAGAGCGGACCATCAGAACTGCTTATCCTCCAGAAGTTTAAGGAACTTGCCCACTTCTTCGTCGGACTTGAAGTGAATGGTCATAGAACCGCTTCCCGAAGCGTTCCTGCGTATCGAGACGGGCTTTTCGAAATACTTGCCGATAAGATTCCCGACATTGTTGTAATCCGCTGTGATCTCAGGTTCCGCCGAGGGTTTCTTCGAGCCCGGGAGCTCAGTGCTGCCGGACGCCCTCATAGAGCGGACCATCTCCTCTATCTGCCTCACGGAGAGCCCGTCGCGCACGGCCAGGTCGCAGAGCTGCTCCTGGGCGGAAGGGGCGTCAATGCCGAGGATGGCCTTCGCGTGGCCGGAAGACAGCAGGCCGAGCTTCAGGTCGTGCTGCACCTTTGCGGGCAGAGAGAGCAGGCGGAGCGAGTTGGCTATCGTAGCCCTCTTCTTCCCCACCCTGTCAGCCATCTGCTCCTGGGTGAGATTGCACTCGTCCATAAGACGCTGGTAGCTCAGCGCCGTCTCGATGGGATCGAGGTTCTCGCGCTGGATGTTCTCGACGAGAGCCATCTCCAGCATTCCCTGATCGCCGGCATCGCGCACGTATGCGGGAATCTGCGTCATCCCGGCCATGCGGCAGGCGCGGAAACGTCTTTCGCCGCTGATGATCTGGTAACGCGAGTCCGAGATGCAGCGCACGGTGATGGGCTGGATCAGTCCGAGCGTCCTGATGGAATCCGCGAGTTCCTCGAGCGCTTCCTTGTCGAAGGAAAGACGCGGCTGGAAAGGATTGGGCTCCACCAGGTCCACGGGAACACGGAACACGTCGGAACCGGCCGGCTGAGCGGTCGGCTGTCCGGCGATATCCTTGTTCACATACCCCACCGGCTTACGCAGCGCGTCCGCCGAGGAAATGTCTCCGAAAAGGGCGCCTATGCCCTTGCCAAGGCCTCTTTGATCCTTTCTCATAATTCAACTCCGTTACGTTCGAGCACTTCGCGTGCCAGGTTAAGATAGTTCGTCGAGCCGTTGCTCATAATGTCATACAGGATTATCGGCTTGCCGTGGGAAGGCGCCTCGCTGAGGCGTATGTTGCGCTGGATGATGGTATTGAAGACCATATCCTTGAAATGCTCCCTCATCTGGCTGACGACCTGGGTGTGCATCCTCGTGCGGCCGTCGAACATCGTTATCACGAAGCCCTCGATCACCAGTTCGGGATTCAGTCCCGGCTGCGAGCCGTTTTCGCCCTGGACGATACGTATGGTCTGGAGCAGCTTGCCCAGGCCTTCGAGAGCGAAGAATTCGGGCTGGCCGGGAATGATCACGGAATCCGCAGCAACGAGGGCGTTCACGGTTATCAGGCCCAGCGAAGGGGAACAGTCGATGATGATGTAGTCGTAATCGTCCCTTATGGGCGCAAGAGCATTCTTGAACACGGACTCACGGTTCTCGAATTCGAGCAGGTCCATTTCGGCGCCGACGAGGTTGATGTGGGACGGGATCATATGAAGGAGAGGTATCTCCGTCTGGATAAGTGCGTCGCTGATGGAGATCTTCCCGATAAGAACCTCATAGAGCGTGCGGTGGCGGTCATCGTCCGGAGAGAAGTTCAGCCCCGAGGTAGTATTGGCCTGGGGGTCGGCATCGATGATGAGAACCTTCTTCTCCAAAACGGCCAGGGAAGCCGCCAGATTTATTGCGGTGGTGGTCTTTCCGACCCCACCTTTCTGATTAGCTATCGCAATTACCTTTCCCATATCAACATAAGTTCTGCAAGAATGCAAATTTACAAAAAAAAGTCTAAATTTGTGCCGGAGTAATCAATATAGTTCCCGAGCAGATGGCAGAAATCAAAACCGATTGGTTTTTCATAGTCAATCCAAGAGCCGGTTCCGGCAAAACAATGTCCCAATGGGTTCCCGCTGAGCGGAGACTCGAAAAATCGGGAATCGGATTCGCGACAGCATACACCGACCACAAAAGGCACGCCACATCGCTTGCCTACGACGCAGCGGAGGAAGGATACCGCAAGATCGTCGCCGTCGGTGGCGACGGATCGGTCCACGAAGCGTTCAGCGGCATTATGAAATGGTGCGACGAAAGAGGGACTGACCCGAAGGAATTCTGCCTTGGAGTAGCGCCGATAGGCTCCGGGAACGACTGGATCAAGTCACTTAAAGTCCCGCACGATATGAACAAGGTCATCGACCTGATAATCAAAGAATCGTGCGGAGAGATAGATGTGGTCAAACTGCGCACCGAAGGGAATCGCGAATCCTATATGGCAAACATCGGAGGCGTCGGTTTCGACTCCAACGTCTGCAAGCGCGTGAACCTCCAGAAAGAGGGCGGCAAGCGTGGCAAGCGCATCTACCTCAACGCCCTTATCCATACTATCTGCTCCCTTAAGGCAATCAACATCAGCGTGGTCGCCGACGGCAAGGAGATGTTCAGCGGCAAGTGCTACTCCGTGGCACTCGGCAACGGCTGCTACAGCGGGAGCGGAATGCGCCAGGTGCCCCTCGCCATAATGGACGACGGGCTGCTCGACGTCACCGTGGTGCCGAAGATCCCTGTGCTCAAGGTAGTCCGCGAACTGCCGCGCCTTTTCAACGGCAGCATCTGCGAGAGCAAGAGCCTGGTCTGCTTCAAGTGCAGGACACTGGAAATCCTGCCACTCGACAGCGAGTCCGCTGAGATAGTCGAGGTGGACGGTGAAATAGAAGGGCGCCTGCCGCTCTCGATCGAGATGGGCAAGCGCCGCATAAGAGTCATAAAACCTTAATTTTCAGCGAAATACTTATCGCAGATGAGCTTTGCTATCCAAGCCCATAGGATACCCATCACCGCGCCGTTGAAGGAACCGACCAGAACGTCGCCGAGATAGTGGCGCGCGACCATCACGCGGCTTATTCCGACCAGTGTCGCCCAGCTGATGATAAGTACGCCGAACCAGGTCCAGTTCGCCCTCTTGTCCATTTTCAGGCACAAAGCGCTGCTCAGGGCAAGCCCGAAAGTGTTGCAGGCGTGGCCCGAAGGGAAGCTCCATCCCCCGCCGGATTCAAGGATATGGATGCCCGCCGCAATCATATCCGAATTGTTGCAGGGACGCACGCGGCAGACCAGGTGCTTGATCAGGTTGTTCACCCTTTCGTTGAAGAAGAAAGCGAGCAGGATGCAGGCAATGGCGACCAGCCCCCTCTTCCAGCCGAGACGCCAGAGCAGCAGCGCAGCTATCGCGAGGTAGAACGGCACCCAGACTGACTTGCCGGACATAAAGATCCAGAACTGATCGCTCCAGGGCGAGTTGAAAGAGTTCATCCAGAGGGATGCAAGTTGATCCCTGCCGAGCACGTCGGTTATTTGTTCAATTCCTTC
>JAKSKA010000015.1 GCA_024401915.1 Bacteroidales bacterium | reverse complement strand
GTATGGTTCGTAGCGCTCTGGTTCCACCTCACCCACGGCTTCTGGAGCATGTTCCAGACCGTCGGCTGGAACGGACAGACCTGGTTCAAACGCGTGAAGGTGATAGGTATCATCCTCTCCACCCTCATCGTGCTCGTGTTCGTCGCTGTCGCCGTCAACGCCTGGTGGCAGTTCAATTTCGGAGCACTTGTCGCGTAATCTTTGATTTTTCATAAATTTTTCATACCTTTGCGACCCCTATTGTGTGTAGGGATCGCAATTTTTTATTAACTAATTAAAGATCAAGACAGTGGAGACACAAAGCTACAAAACGGTATCGCTGAACAAAGCAACCGTAGACAAGAAGTGGGTCGTCATTGACGCGACTGATCTCGCGCTTGGTCGTCTTTCTTCAAGGGTTGCCCTTGTCCTTCGCGGCAAGAACAAGCCCGGATTCACTCCCAACGTTGACTGCGGTGACAATGTAATCGTGGTCAATGCAGAGAAAGTCGCCCTCGGCGGCAAGAAGATGACCGACCGTGTTTACACCCGCTACACCGGATATCCCGGCGGACAGAGGTTTACGACACCTGCGGAGATTCTCGCAAAGAACCCCACCGAACTGATTAGGAGAGCTGTTAAGGGTATGCTCCCTAAGACCCGTCTTGGAGATGATCTTCTTGGAAACCTGTTCGTTTATGCAGGTCCCGAGCATCCTCACCAGGCACAGAACCCTAAGACTATCACGTTGGACGAAATTTAAAAAAGAGTAAATGGAACAGACACACGCCCTTGGAAGACGCAAGGCTGCTGTAGCTCGCGTTTATCTCTCAGCTGGAAAAGGCAACATCACCATCAACGGCCGCGTCCTTGAGGATTATTTCAAGGAAGAATCGCTCCGTTATGTCGTGAACCAGCCCTTCGCAGTTACCGGAACTGAAGGCCAGTTCGACACCAAGATCACCATCGTAGGCGGTGGCATCAAGGGTCAGGCTGAGGCTATCCGTCTCGGTATCGCGCGCGCCCTCTGCGAGATTGACAAGGAAGCATACCGTTCTACGCTCAAGGCTGAAGGATTCCTTACACGCGATGCCCGTGAGGTTGAGCGTAAGAAACCCGGCCAGCCCGGCGCACGCAGACGCTTCCAGTTCAGCAAACGTTAGTTTATTGCAGAGACTTACGGTACAGCAGTGGTTATCAAACCTTCCCTTTTTGGAGGTTGCCACTCTGCGGAAAAGGTTGGAGACCGGTATCCCGCTACTCGAACCTTGATGAAAAGAGACCGTCGAGGCCGTTTTGAAGAGACCTCCGGTGAAAATCAAAAAAACACTTTTTAGATTTAAAAAAATGTCAAGAACAAATTTCCAGGAACTGCTTGATGCAGGTGTACACTTCGGACATCTCGCCCGTAAGTGGAATCCTAAAATGGCTCCCTATATCTTCGACCAGAAGAACGGAATCCACATCATAGACCTGCACAAGTCAATCGTCAAGATAGACGAGGCTGCCGAGGAGAGGAAGATGCTCGCAAAGAGCGGTCGCAAGATTCTCTTCGTAGCTACCAAAAAACAGGCGAAAGACATCGTCAGCGAGAAAGCTACCGCTGTCGGAATGCCTTCTGTTACCGAACGTTGGGCGGGCGGTATGCTCACCAACTTCCCTACGGTCCGCAAGGCCATCAAGAAGATGTCCACCATCGACAAGATGAAGGAGGACGGAACATTCGAGAAGCTCGCAAAGCGTGAGCGTCTCCAGATTGACCGTCAGAGGGCAAAACTTGAGATCAACCTCGGCTCGATCCGCGATATGAGCCGTCTCCCGTCAGCGCTTTTCGTTGTTGACGTAATGAAGGAGGCTAACGCAGTCAAAGAGGCCAACCGCCTCAACATCCCGGTATTCGCAATGGTTGATACTTGTTGCGATCCCACTCCTATTGATTATGTAATACCGGCAAATGATGACGCCGCAAAGAGCGTCGAGTGCGTTATGAACATCCTTTGCGCCGCAATCCAGGAAGGCCTTGAGGAGCGCAAGCTCGAGAAGGATAAGGAAGCTCCCGCCGAGGAGGCTGAGACGAAGGCTCCCGCAGCCAAGAAGCTCCGCGCCCGCAAAACCGCCAAGCCTGCAGAGGCCGAGGCCGAATAAACTCTTTTAACATACTGAATATGGCAATATCAGCAAAGGACGTAATGAAGCTCCGTCAGATGACGGCAGCCGGAATGATGGATTGCAAGAAAGCTCTTGAGGAGGCTGACGGCGATTTCGAGAAAGCAAAGGAAATCATCCGTGAGAAAGGCAAACTGGTCGCAGCAAAGCGCAGCGACCGCGAGACCTCCGAGGGTGCCGTAAAGGCGCGCATCGCAGGTAACAAGGGCATCCTTGTCTGCCTCGGATGCGAGACCGACTTCGTATCCCGCAACTCCGACTTCCAGAATCTTGCAGACGCTGTCGCAGACGCCGCAATCGCAAATGCACCCGCAGACGCCGAGGCCCTCAAGGCCTGCAAGCTCGCTGACGGCCGCACCGTAGAGGCAGCCATCACAGAGCAGACCGGCAAGACCGGAGAGAAGCACGTGCTCGCATACTACGCCCTCGTCGAGGCTCCGTACATCGTGTCCTACATCCACACTCTCAACGGCAAGCTCGGTTCCCTCGTCGGCTTCAACAAGCCCGTGTCCGAGGCTCTCGGAAAGGGCGTTGCAATGCAGGTCGCATCAATGAACCCCGTTGCAATCAGCAAGGAGTCCTGCCCCGCATCGGTAGTCGAGACCGAACTCAAGGTCGCTATCGAGAAGACCAAGGAGGAGATGGTCCAGAAGGCCGTCGACGCCGCTCTCAAGAAGGTGGGCATCAACCCTGCACACGTTGACAGCGAGGACCATATCGAGTCCAACACTGCAAAGGGATGGCTTACTCCCGAGCAGGCTCAGCAGGCTCGCGAGATCATCAAGACCGTCGGCGAGGAGAAGGCCGCAAACCTTCCCGAGCAGATGATCCAGGGCATCGCCCAGGGACGTCTCGGCAAGTTCTTCAAGGAGAACACCCTCGAAGAGCAGGAGTACCAGATGAGCGAGGACAAGAAATCCGTAGCAGAGGCTATCAAGGCCGAGGATGCGGAGGCAAAGGTCATCGAGATGAAGCGTTACTCCCTCAACGACTAAAAGGTAATACACTCAATATGAAAGGGCTCGCGATATCACATCGGGAGCCCTTTTTCATCTAACCTAAATAAACCTATGAAAAAACTATTCGGTTTATCATATATCAAGACCCGTGCCAGAATCAAAAAAATTTCCAAAAATGTTTGACCGGCCCGTGACCGTGTCCTATGGAATATTCTGCGCCGTGCTTTATCGCGCCTGAGATATAGGCCTTTGCGAGCGCTGCCGCCTCGTCCGGAGTCTTTCCCTGCGCAAGATATGAAGCCAGGGCGGAAGAAAGCGTGCAGCCCGTGCCGTGCGTGTTCCCGGTGTCGAAGCGGGGGGAACGCAGCTGCGTGACGTGGTCCTCTTCCGCGTTGTAGAAATAGTCCACAAGTTCTTCGCCCTCCAGATGTCCGGCCTTCATCAGCACGGAAACCTTCCTCCTGCCGTCCCCGCTCAGTTTCCGGGACAGGAATACGGCCATTTCCTCCAGCTCGTCCGGAGCTCCGATGCGTTTCCCGGACAGCACTTCGGCTTCCGGGATGTTGGGCGTGATTATGCGCGCCATCGGCGCAAGCCCGCCTGCGACCACTTCCACGGCATCTTCGTCTATGAGCCTGTCCCCGGAGGTGGCGACCATCACCGGATCGAGCACTATGTTGCTGACATTGAACTCGGAGAGCACGGATATGACGGTACGTGCTACCTCTGCGTTCCCGAGCATCCCTATCTTCACGACGTCTGCACCGATGTCGCTGAGAACGGCGGCTATCTGGCCGCGGACTATTTCCGCCGGCACATTGTGGACCGCCGAGACGCCAAGCGTATTCTGAACGGTGACGGCCGTTATCGCGCTGGCCGCATAGGACCCTGTCGCGCTGATCGCCTTGATGTCGGCCTGGATTCCGGCTCCGCCTCCCGAATCGCTGCCGGCTATGGTCAATACTCTCGGGTATGTCTTCATATAAAGTGCTTTAAAAGTGTCTGTATCCCATATAATCCTTGTCCGTCCCTTTCCAGACCAGCTCCGTCCCCGCCGTGATCCTTCCTATCTTGTAATGCTGGATTTTCAGCTCATCCTCCGCGTCGGCAGCGACCGTGAACAGCAGTTCGTAGTCTTCGCCTCCGCAAAGGGCCAGTTCCGTGGCGTCCAGTCCCTGTGCACCGCAGAAACGCAGCATCTCCCCGGACAGGGGCAGCTGCGCCACGTCTATCTCCGCTCCGACGCCCGATTCTTCGAGTATGTGGCGCAGGTCGGACCCGATGCCGTCGGAAATGTCCATCATTGCGTGTACCCCGGCGCTTGCAGCGAGCTCCATCCCTTCGCGGATGCGGGGAATCGGCCTGTGGTGACGCTGCTTGAGCACCGCGACGTCGCCGTCGTCCGGCAAATGCCTCAATATGGCCTGCAGCCCTGCCGCGGAGTCTCCTAGACAGCCGGTGACGCAGACCAGGTCGCCTTCCCTGGCCGCGCTGCGCCTCCTGCTTCCTCCGAGCGGCGCTTCGCCGAGCACGGTGACGCAGATGCACACGCCGGTCTCCGAACCCGTAGTGTCGCCGCCAAGGAGCGGGAAGCCGTATTGCTCCGAAATCTCCCTGTACCCTTCCATAAAACTCTCCGCCCATCCCCTGGGCAGATTGCGGGGAAGTGCGAGTGCGAGCAAGCTTCCGAGCGGCCTGCCTCCCATAGCGGCGATGTCGCTGAAATTTACCGCCGCCGACTTCCAGCCCAGGTCGCGCGGACTGATGTCGTCCAGCAGGAAATGCCTGCCCTCCACGAGCATATCAGTGGATACAAGCGTCTCCAGACCGTTTTTCTGCGGTATGATGGCACAGTCGTCACCGATTCCCGCAATCCCTTCCGGAGCGGGGAACTTCGATCGTATGTCCGCTATGAATTCAAACTCGCCTTTCATATCTCTTCACTATGTCTGAAAGTTCCCTGGCGGCCGCCTGCGGGTCTTCCGCCGCGACGATGGCGCTGACGACGGCAATCCCGTCCGTCCCGCATCCCATCACTCCTGCTGCCGTCTCCCTGTTCATCCCGCCTATGGCGACGCTGGGGTGTCTGCTCAGTCTGACAGCCTCCCTGAGACCGTCGAGCCCGAGAGGAGCGGCCGTGTCCGTCTTTGTCGGAGTGGCGAAGACGGGGGAGATGCCGATATAGTCCACATCCAGCGAATTGGCTGCTATGACCTGTTCCATATTCTCCACCGAGAGGCCGATTATCCTGTCGGGTCCCATAAGACGCCTGGCAATGCCGTAGGGCATATCGCTCTGGCCGATGTGGACTCCGTCGGCGCCGACGGCGAGAGCGACGTCTATCCTGTCGTTGATGATCAGCGGGACGCCGCTTCCCTCGAGGAGTGACTTAAGCTTCATCGCAAGTCCGATGAAATCCCTCGTCGGAATATCCTTCTCGCGCAGCTGCACCATAGAGACTCCGCCTTCTACGGCCCTGCTGACGATGTCTTCCAGCGGTCTGCCTTTCGAAAGGTTCCTGTCGGTGACCAGATAAAGCCTTAGGTCTTCCGTTTTCATAAGATTCTGATTTTTCCCGCCTCTTCCGCGGGATCCATATTATATAGGCAGTCCCTGAAACTGATTGCGAAACTGCCGGGTCCGTTGCTGACTTTCTCAGCCGCTTCTCCGGCCAGCCCCATCAGCGCCATTGCCGATGCGGCAGCGGCCAGGCGGTCCGTCTCCACGGCGAGGAATGCCGCGGTGATGGCGGAAGCCGTGCATCCCATAGCAGTCACCGTGCCCATCATCGGACTGCCGTTCGCCAGGGCTATGACCGTGACTCCGTCGGTGATGTAATCGGTCCTGCCGCTCAGCGACACGATGCAATGGAGGCTGGCGGCCAGCTTCACGGCGTCTTCGAGGGCGTCTTCAGCCTTGTCTGCGGAATCCACCCCGCGGCTGCTGACCCTGCCTCCCGCGAGAGCGATTATCTCCGAAGCGTTGGCTCTGATCACGTCGGGCCTGAAGTCTCCGGCCAGCCTCATTGCCGCCTCGGTGCGGAAACGGCTCGCGCCGGCTCCGGCCGGGTCGAGGACCCAGGGCTTGCCCGATTCAGAGAAGGCCGCGGCAGCAAGTTCCATAGCCTCCAGCTGCCTCTCCTCGAGGCAGCCGGTGTTGACTGCGAGGGCGGACGAGATGGCCGCAAGGTCCCTCATCTCCGCCGGTTCGGAAGACATAAGGGGAGAGGCGCCTATCGCCAGCAGGGCATTGGCGCAGGGCTCCATCGCGACGTAGTTGGTGATGTTATGTACGAGTGGGGACTTCTTCCTTATCAGAAGGCAGTCTCCGGCGAAATTGCCTGGAAATGTCATAAAAACAAAGATATGATAAAATTTGCAGTTAAGATAAAAATATTCTACATTTGCAAAAGACACTGACGCGGGTTCTGTTCGAAAGACAGGACTCCTTTTTATTACTGAAACTAAAAACATAATCATAAATGGCAGAAGTTCATTACATTAGTCAAGAAGGTCTTGACAAATTGAAGAAAGAGCTCGCGGAGTCGCTCGCCCAGCGCCCCGTTATCGCCCAGGCAATCGCCGAGGCCCGTGAGAAAGGTGACCTTTCGGAGAATGCCGAGTACGAATCGGCCCGTGAGGCCCAGGGCCTTCTCGAGTTGAAGATAGCGAAACTCCAGAATCAGATTTCAAGTGCAAAGGTTGTGGACAGTTCCCAGCTCAATGCGGATACCGTTTCGATGCTCACTAAGGTGAAGGTCGAGAACCTCAATGCAAAGGCGGTTATGGAATTCACCATCGTGGGCGAGTCGGAAGCGGATTTCTCGAAGGGCAAGCTTGCCGCCACCACTCCTATCGCGAAGGCCCTTATCGGCCATTCGAAGGGTGAGGTCGTGGAGGCCCAGGTCCCTGCAGGAATCATCAAGTTCAAGATACTCGACATTTCGTTATGACAATCTTCACGAAGATAGCGAAAGGGGAAATCCCTTCGCGTATGGTGGCGCAGAACGATGAGTTCTACGCCTTCCTTGATATCAGCCCTCTCGCAAAGGGCCATACCCTCGTCATTCCCAGGAACGTCGAGGACGACTATATCTTCAACCTCGACAGCAGTACCTACGCCGGTCTGTGGGAGTTCGCGGCCAAGGTCGCGAAAGCCATCAAGGCTGCCGTTCCCTGCAAGCGTGTCGGCGTTGCAGTCCTCGGAATGGAGGTGCCCCATACGCATATCCACCTCGTTCCTCTCCAGACAGAAGGGGACCTGGACTTCCGCAAGGAGCGTCCGGTGATTTCCGATGAGGAGATGGACAGGACCGCCGCAGCCATCCTCGCCGAATTCCAGAAACTCTGAAAATGAAAGCATACGCCCGCATTGCAGCCCTGGCCGCCGTTTCGGCGTTTTTTGCCGTCTCCTGTGGCAACAGGGCGCGCGTTGAACTTTCGGTCGCCGGTGCCCCGGCTTCCGAAATAATTGTGAAACAGCTGGAAACCAACACCTACAAGGTGCTGGATACCCTGGAGACCGATGCCCGGGGATGTGCGTCATATAGTCTGGATGTGGCAAAGGGTGAGCCCGAGTTCGTATACCTCTTCTATGGCGACACCAAGATTGCATCCCTTCTGCTTGAAGGCGGCGAAAAGGTGGAGGTCGAGGCTGATACGCTGGGTAACTGGACCGTAGCAGGCTCGGAGGGCTCCGCCGCCCTGCGTGACGTGGAACTGGAGTTCGCCTCGTTTATGTCCTCGCTCCGCAAGGCTGCCGATGATGGCGATGCGGCTGCCGCCTCTAAGCTTTACGTCAGCCACTACCGCTCGATGCTCCGCCGTATGATGGCGGGTCCGTTCTCGCTCACGAACATACCGGTCCTCTACCAGAGGATCAATGCCGGTTCGCCGGTCTTCGCGCAGAACTCGGACGCCGTCGTGTTCCGCAGTATCACCGATTCCCTGAAGAAGGTCTATCCGCAGTCGCGCTATGTCAGGGCCCTCGAAAAGGAGACGCAGCGCCGCGAACGCGAACTGGGCGTCAGCCTGAAGATGAAGGATGCCAGGGTCCTGAACTTCCCGGAACTCAATATGCCCGATGTGAACGGGGAGAAGCGTGCGCTGAGTTCTGTGGATGCAAAGGTCATCATCCTCCATTTCTGGGATGCGTCCGATGTTGCTCAGAAGATGATGAACCTGGACGTGCTCAAGCCCCTGTACCGCGAGTATTCATCCAGGGGGCTCGAGATTTATTCCGTCTGCCTCTCTCCCGACAAGGTGGCGTGGGGTAACGTCGTCCGCTCCCAGAAACTGCCGTGGATAAACGTGAACGACGGCAACGGCCTCGCATCCGTGGCTCCTATGCTTTACAAGGTTTCATCCCTCCCGTGCTCCGTCCTCATAGAGAACGGGGAGATCTCGACGGCTTCGGTTTCCGGGGAGAAGGCTCTCAGGGAGCGCCTCTCTAAGGTTTTAAAATAGCTTCTTGCGGCTTGTCGTAGCGACAAACTGCTTGAGATAGAAAGGTTCGAAGTACGCAGTGTCTTCGAACTTTTTTTCGTTCAGGAGCTTCTCGGCCAGCGATGACATTGCTGCCGCATTGGGGCATAGCTGCACGAACGAGGCGTTTGCGGACGTTATGACCCCGGCGCATTTCGCAGCCCCGTCTCCGATGAACCATACCTGCCCTTCCGCAAGCTTGTCCGCCAAGCTGTCCGCGTCCACTATGCCGGGCTCGATTTCGGCCACTCTCCTGAATCCACGCCTGTCGGGGCATATTTCATAGATGGCGGAATAGACCTCCATCCTGCGGGCGTCAATCATCGGGACCACGCAGCTGCAGCCCTCCGGGACAAGGTTGTCGTCCAGAGCCTGCTGCACCAGGACGTCGAGGGTGTTGATGCTGAGCAGAGGCTTTCCGGATGCGAAGCAAAGGCCCTTTGCGGTCGATGCCCCCACCCTCAAACCGGTGTACGAACCGGGACCTGCGCTGACGCACACTGCGTCGCAGTCCGCTACGCTTATGCCTTTCTCGTCCAGCATCTCCTTTATGAAAGGTGCTGTCATTGCGGCGTGGGCGCGCGGTGTGTCGCTCTCGCGGCTGGAAATTGTTTTTCCGTCTTCTGACAGGGCGGTCGAACAAAGAGCCGTCGATGTCTCGATCAATATGATTCTATGCATTGGGGATGCCTGCGATCAGGCTTTTGATGTCGGGTAATATCTTCTGGGCGAAGTCTTTTACGGCACCGTAAACCACGGCGTTGTCAAAGACCTCCTCCTTGATGAAATGGAATTTCGCGTTTATCGAATCGAAGAGAAGGATCAGAAGGCCTATTATCAGGGCGGCCTTGAGGATGGCGAAGATCAGGCCTGTGATCCTGTTCAGCCAGCCGAGTGACGCCGATTGGAGAAGTTTGGTCAACAGGTCACCGAGCAGGTTCAGGACCACGATCGCAATCAGGGCGGCGACTATGAAACAGATGACGCGCAGCACGCCGGCATCCATCGTGATGTACTGTCCCAGCCAGGCTGCGAGGACTTCTGAGAACTTGAATCCGGCCCATAGACCGGCAAGTATGGACACTATGCTTATCAGTTGGGAAACAAAGCCTTTCGAGATGCCCTGGACTATCGCCGGGACGAAGAGGCAGAGAATAACTATATCCAGAATGGCCATAACTTTTGTTTTGCGAACTATAATTGCTATATTTGTAGACTTATAGACAAATGCAAAAATAGGCATTTTTTATGACATTCAAAGAATACAAAGGCCTTGATTTGGTGGCGGCGGGGAATGAAGTCCTCGATCGCTGGAAGGAAATGGATGCTTTCGGAAAGACTCTCGAGCTCCGTGAGGGCGCTCCCGAGTTCGTTTTCTTCGAAGGCCCGCCATCGGCTAACGGAATGCCGGGCATCCATCACGTGATGGCCCGTTCCATAAAGGACGCAGTCTGCCGCTACAAGACGCAGACCGGATATAAGGTCCGCCGCCGTGCCGGCTGGGATACCCACGGGCTTCCCGTCGAACTCGGCGTGGAGAAGAAACTCGGTATCACCAAGGCCGATATCGGCACGAAGATATCGATTGAGGAATATAACCGCACCTGCCGCGCCGAAGTGATGAAATATACGGCAGAATGGCGCAATATGACGGAGCGTGTCGGCTACTGGGTGGATATGGATGACCCGTATATCACCTACGACAACCGCTATATCGAGACCTTGTGGTGGCTGCTTAAGAAGATCTACGACAAGGGCCTTCTTTACAAGGGCTATACCATCCAGCCTTATTCGCCTACCGACGGCACGGGATTGAGCTCTCACGAACTCAACCAGCCCGGCTGCTACCGCGACGTTACGGACACGACCGTGACCGCGCAGTTCAAGGTGGTGGGGGAGAAGAACCTCTATTTCCTCGCCTGGACCACGACGCCCTGGACCCTTCCTTCCAATACGGCGCTCTGCGTCGGCCCGAACATCGAGTATGTGAAGGTGAAGTCCACCAATCCCTACACGGGACAAGAAGCCGTCTATATCGTTGCGAAGGCTCTCGTCGGTGCCTGGTTCAACGACAAGCTGCCTTATGAGGTGCTGCCCGGGACTTTCCGCGGGAGCGAACTCGTCGGTATGCGCTACGAACAGCTTATCCCCTGGTTCAAGCCTCTCGAAGGCGACGCGTTCCGCGTGATCGCCGGTGATTACGTGACCACGGAGGACGGAACCGGAATTGTCCATATCGCCCCCACTTTCGGTGCGGACGACAAGAAGGTGGCCGCTGCTGCCGGAATTGCCCCTATGATGGTCCTTGACCGTGACGGCAACCCCCAGGCGCAGGTGGACCGCCAGGGACGCTTCTATCGTATCGAAGACCTTGACCCTGAATATTCTTCGCAGCGCGTCGCTCCGGAGTATTCCGAATTCGCGGGACGCTATGTGAAGAAGGGCTACAAGCAGTATTTCGAGAAGAACGAGAATCCTGAAGACCCCACGCTTGACGTCGATATCTGTATGATGCTGAAGGCCGACGGCCGCGCGTTCAAGATACAGAAACACGTCCACAGCTATCCCCACAGCTGGCGTACTGACCTCCCGGTGCTCTATTTCCCTCTCGATTCCTGGTTCATCAGGGCTTCGGCCGTGAAGGACGAGATGGTTGCGCTCAACAGGCAGATCACCTGGAAGCCCGAGTCCACCGGAACGGGACGTTTCGGCCAGTGGCTCGAGAATATCCAGGACTGGAATCTCAGCCGCAGCCGCTTCTGGGGCACTCCGCTGCCTATCTGGAGAACGGAAGACGGCAGGGAGGAGAAGTGCATAGGAAGCGTGAAGGAGCTCTATGATGAGATAGAGAAGTCGGTTGTGGCAGGGATGATGGAGAAAAATCCTTTCCGCGAACTCGGCTTCGACCCCGAGGATATGTCGAAGGAGAACTATGACAGGATCGACCTCCACAGGCCTTATGTGGACAATATCTTCCTTGTGAGCCCCACGGGCCGCAGGATGGTGCGCGAAACCGACCTGATCGACGTCTGGTTCGACTCCGGCGCTATGCCTGATGCCCAGACGGGCCTTCGTGGAGCCGACACTCCGGATTTCGGCACGACGGCCGACTTCATAGCCGAGGGCGTCGACCAGACCCGCGGATGGTTCTATACCCTCCACGCAATCCATACGATGGTCAGCGGCACCCCCGCCTTCAAGCGCGTGATTTCCAACGGCCTCGTGCTTGACCGCAACGGGAACAAGATGAGCAAGCGTCTCGGCAACGCCGTCGATCCCTTCAAGGCTCTCGACACCTACGGGGCCGACGCGCTCCGCTGGTATATGATGACGAATGCCCAGCCCTGGGACAACCTGCGCTTCGATGAGGCCGGAGTGGACGAGGTGCGCCGCAAATTCTTCGGCACGCTCTATAACTCCTACTCGCTTTTCGCCCAGTACGCCAACATAGACGCATACGATCCCGCCGCATCCGCGGTCAGCCGCGACTCCCGTCCCGAGTTCGACAGGTGGATGGAGAGCAGGCTCAACACCCTGATAGCATCTGTCCGCGCAAGTTATGAGGATTACGACATCACCACAGCCGGACGTCTTATCCAGGATTTCGTGTGTGATGATTTCAGCAACTGGTACATACGCCTCAACAAGAAGAGGATGTGGGTTTCCGGTATGTCTGAAGACAAGGTCTCCGCATACAACACCGTTTACAGCGTGCTCAAGACCGTTGCTCTGCTCGCCGCTCCTATCGCTCCGTTCTTTATGGACAGGCTCTGGTGCGACCTTACCGGCGGAAACGGTTCCGTCCATTTCGAGCTTATGCCGGAGGCGGACCCTTCCGTTATGGACGAGGCCCTCGAGGAGAGGATGGCGCTTGCGCAGAAGTCCTGCTCGATGGTGCTCGCGCTCCGCAAGAAAGTGGGCATCAACGTGAAGCAGCCTCTTCCGCGCCTTGTCATTCCCGTGGTGAGCGGAGCCCTCAAGGAAAAGCTCGAGGCGGTGAAGAACGTGATCCTCGCCGAAGTCAACGTCAAGGACGCACAGTTCATCTCCGATACGACGGGAGTCATCACGAAGAAGATCAAACCGAATTTCAAGACCCTCGGCAAGACCTATGGGCCGAGGATGAAGGAGATCGCCGCCGCGTTCCCCTCAATGGACCAGGCTCAGATAGCGGAAATAGAGCGCTGCGAGGGCGATTATACGCTTTCCCTCCCCGGTGGTGACGTCATCCTCACGAAGGCTGACTATGAGATCCACTCAGAGGATATGCCCGGCTGGCTCGTGGCATCCGAAGGCGCGCTGACCCTCGCCCTCGACATCACGCTGACTCCCGAGCTTGTTCGTGAGGGCAACGCCAGGGAACTGGTCCGTCCCATACAGAATCTCCGCAAGACGGCGGACTTCGACGTCACGGACAGGATAGAGACCACGGTCTATGCCGACGGAAAGGCCTATGAGGAGATACGCGACTGCCTCGACTCGTTCGGCGCTTACGTCGCATCCCAGACCCTTTCCACCAATGTGTCCCTGCAGCCTCTCTCAAAGGCCGGAGCGGATGCCTATGACGTGGAGTGGGGAGAGGGTTCGATCAAGATAAAAGTTTCACGCAAATAATACCAAAAGCTATGGCAGAAGAAATCAACAACACGGAACGTACAAGGTACTCCGATGAGGAACTTGAAGAGTTCAGGGGAATCATTACCGGTATGCTTGATAAGGCGAAGGCCGAGTATGCTACTTTGCGCGAGGTCATTATGCACGGAGGAACGAACGATATAGAGGATACTTCCCCTACGTTCAAGACCGTTGAGGATGACGGAGCGTTCCAGCTTACCAAGGAAGAGGCCAGCAATCTCGCCCAGCGCCAGTACAAGTTCATACAGAACCTCGAGGCTGCCCTTGTAAGGATCGAGAACAAGACCTACGGCATCTGCCGCGTGACAGGAAAGCTCATACCCAAGGAGCGTCTGCGCCTCGTCCCTCACGCCACCCTTACGGTGGAAGCCAAGGAGATGCTCAGCAAGCAGGGTAAGAACTAGTTATGAAACTTTCCAAGGGTTCCAAGCTTGTCATTCTGGGCGTCGCCCTTGTCGTCGTAGACCAGGTCATAAAGACCCTGGTCAAGGCGAATATGTCATTGGGAGAGCAGATTCCTCTGATAGGACAGTGGTGCCGGCTCTGTTTCGTCGAGAATGACGGAATGGCTTTCGGGATGGCCTTCGGAGGCGTTGCCGGCAAGTATGTGCTGAGCTCTTTCCGTATAGTGCTGTCGATAGTCCTGACCTGGTGGATATCCAGGCTGTGCAAGGACAAGACGGTGCCGCTCGGTGTCCTGATCGGTTTGACGCTGATCGATGCCGGCGCTATTGGGAACGTGCTGGACTGCCTTTTCTACGGCCTGATCTATACGCCGCACCGTCCCCTGCTTCAGGGCCTTGTGGTCGATATGTTCTATTTCCCCATAATCCGGGATGCCGACAAGGTCTATTTCTTCAGCCCTGTGTTCAACTTCGCGGACAGCTGCGTAACGGTGGGAGCCTTCTATCTGATTCTGTTCCAGTGGAAATTCTTTTCCAAGAATTGATTGCTAAAAATATTTTAAGTATCTTTGCACCCGCTCTCGAGTAGAGCAATATAGGTTTAACTTTTAAAAACAGATTAACAATGGCTGTTAAAATTCGTTTACAGCGCCACGGAAAGAAGAATTTCGCATTCT
>JAKSKA010000149.1 GCA_024401915.1 Bacteroidales bacterium | reverse complement strand
AAAGGATAATCATCATTCTGGCCACGGCCATCGCAGCAAGCTCCTGCGTCGGTTTCTTGAAAGAGAAGGCGACGACGTCACTCGATGGCGACCTGATCGAAAGCGCTGAAACCCCCATCGCCCTGGAAGCCAACGTCCTCGGCTGCCACCGTCAGTTCGCAGCTTCCGGATTCAGCTCCGGTTCCTTCTGCGAGTGGCTCTCCCCGGGTTCCGGACTTCACATATATGGAAACACCAACGCGCTTTCCAACCCTCTCGAAAGATGGGCCTGCGCTTTGAAGTTCACCCGTTTCTCCAAGCACCCCGAAGGGTATGAATCCTTCAGTTCCTTCTATAAATCCATCTACCGCTGCAATTCGCTTATCAGCATATTGCCCAAGAGCCCGGTGGACCAGGACTACAAGACGGAGATAGAAGGGGAGGCCCAGTTCATCCGCGCAATGGCGTACTTCTACCTTGTAAGATTTTACGGTGACGTGTCACTGGTGCTCGCTCCTCCCACATCCACTGCGGAAATGTATAAGCCAAGGGAGAATTTCTGGACGGTTTATGCACAGATCGTGAAAGACCTGACCGAAGCCAGCGGGAAATTGAGAAGCTATGACAGGATGATCGAGGTGTCCGGTGGCAATTCCTCCGGCCGTGTCTGCAACTATGCCGCGATAGCCTGCAGGAGTCTCGTTTATCTGACCATCGGTACCCTTCTCGCCCATCCCGACGACAATTTCTGGGTGGTGGAGGACCGCACGCCCGATTTCACCCCCATCGGCATCGCCAGTGCGGAGGACGCTTTCCGCAAGGCCCTCGACGATGCTGAGGATGTCATAGAGAACGGACCCTTCGAGCTCTGTCCCGACTACCGTACGCTGTTCCGCTGGAGCGAGGCCACCGACTGGCAGCTCAAGGAACGCGTCTGGGCCCTCCCTAGAAGCACTGCTTCCGGCAGCGGCGGCAGCGCCCTCACTATGTGGGCTCTTCCCAACTATTACAACGACACCGACGACGTGCCCAATTACGGCCGCCTGCGTCCGGACCGCTGGTTCTTCCAGAAATGGTGCGAGATGAAGGGAGGGGAATTCGGAACCGGCGCCAACAACAAGGATATCTATGTAAGCACTTCGGATCCCAGGTTTGACGTGAGTATGATACATACCTCCTACCTCGGGCGCAACAGCACCACCCAGGAGCCCGCGATGCTTAACTGCTATCCTACCGACAACCGCATCCACCCGGGCAACACCGGTATGATGAAGGCTTATGGCATCCCGTATTTCAAGAAATACTACGACCGCACCTACAACGGCACCATCGGCAACGCCCACCTCTACCTTATGAGGTTCGCCGAGGTCTATCTCATTGCGGCGGAGGCTGCCGCAAACCTTGATGAAACCCAGAAGGCCATAAACTATGTGAACGTGATACTCGAGCGCGCCCGCAACTCCGTCGACGGGGATCCGGCCGTCGAGCCGAAGGACTGGGACGGCGGTATGTTCTCCAGCAAGCAGGACCTGCTGGATGCCATTTTCTGGGAAAGGTGCTTCGAGATGTCCTTCGAGCACCACGAGTGGCTCGACACACACAGGATGGGGGCGAAATGGCTCACGGAGACCATTGCGAAGCCCAAGAACGTCTTCCTCTACGAGAAGGAACAGGAGGACTACATCCTCAAGGATGTCGCGTATGACGGCTACCGCACCATATATTATGGTAAGGACTTCCGCTATGATGAGGACTGGAACCTCGTGCGCAAGGGCCTCATCTGCGGGTATCCAAACGATGAACTTGTCTATAACACCGAGCTGGACGTCAACCTTCACGATCCCAACCGCGGTCAGAACCCTGAAAAAGTATTTTGGAGATAATGAAAAGAATCGCACTTGTCGTTCTCGGCTTCCTGGCATTCGCCTGCCATCAGCCGGAGACCTTGCAGACGGAGAGAATCGAGGGACCTTTCCTCATCCTTTCCACACCTTATAACACCGATGGCTCGGTCAATTATGAAAACCTTGTCGCCGAGGCCCGTTTCGCTTCGTCCTGGGACACTCCGGGAATAATCTGGCCGCAGTCCAACGATGCCAACGACCTCCTGACCCGCGAGGAACGCTTCGCCGGAATGGCAGCCCTCGTGGCCGAGTGGAAGGAGCATCCGGTAAAGACGGTGCTCACTCTCGGCGTGAACGGGGATGACACGGAGGAAATGCTTGTCTATGCCGTTGAGGCGGAGCGGCTTGCCGCAGAGAGCGGCGTCGATATCGCACTGTGCGCCCGTCCGCCCTATTATGGCGGAGCCGAGGAGCAGAGGGAATATTACGAGGCGCTCGCCGGCGTCGCCACCCATCCCGTCATCATCCAGACCTATGTGAACGACAACACGCCCACGATGAGCGTGGAGTTCATGGCCGACCTCGCCCGCCGCTATCCGCAGACCTACGGATGGATAAAGGAGGAGTCCAACAACCTCGAAGCCAACGACCGCCAGAAGGCGGAGCTGGAGAGCGGAGCAATCAAGACCGTGTTCTCGGCCTGGGGCGGTTGGCAGTGGCTCTACCAGAGACGTCAGATAGGCACCCGCGGGCTCATTTCCGAAAAGATCGCCTACGCCCCTATAACGAACTGCGTCTGGGAGATGATGAAGGACGGTGACAAGGAAGGACATCTTACCGAAGCCTATGCGATGTACAGGCTTGTGATAGACCAGAGATTCCTTGTCGCAGACGGCCTGAGGGGCTACCAGCTCCATTATTTCCAGCGTCTCGGCCTGTTCGACACGATGGTTTCCCGCGTGTATGCCTGCGAGCCGGATGCTCCGAACAAGACCTACACCCGTGAGAACAAGAGCAAATGGGTGCTCCGTAACGAGGAGTTCACCCCCGAGCAGATCGCGGAACTGGATAAGTGCTACGATGATATGATTATATTTGCAAACAAATACAGAAAGAAATGAAAGAGATACGTTTTGATGGCAAGATTGCCGTTGTTACAGGCGCTGCAAGCGGGATGGGGCTGCACTCATCCAAGCAGTTCGCCAGCCTCGGAGCCAAAGTGATTATGTGTGACATCAATCCCGACACGCTCCCCGCGGCGGCAGCACAGCTAGGACCTCCAGCCACCCCGGCCTGCGGAGAAGAGCGCGACTGCCCCGAGGCCGAGAAGGTTGCCGCAGTGGCGGCTGAAAACGGCGGTGCAGACATCCTGGTCGCCTGTGCAGGCGGCTATGAGGCACGCTGCTGCAACAGTATGGTGCCTTTCTACGAGCAGCCCCGCGAGGTGCTCGACTGGGGCATTGACGTGAACCTCAAGGGCCCCATCTATTTCTCAAGGACCCTGATGCCCCAGATGGTGGCAAAGAACAGCGGCGTTATCGTGCTGCTGGGCTCGGTCACGGGCTTCGAAGGCGACGGCGTCGGCGCAATGTACGGCACGGCCAAATCCGGTCTCTTCAACTTCGTGAAGGGTCTTGCGATGGCAGGCGCGCCCCACGGCGTGAGGGCT
>JAKSKA010000148.1 GCA_024401915.1 Bacteroidales bacterium | reverse complement strand
TCCGGAAGGTTTTCCGGGCGCCATCGAGATTCCCGAGTACATCGAAAGCGGCTGGTACACGCTGCGCGCATACACTCTCTGGCAGCTCAACGCCCAGCCTGATTTCCTTTTCAACCAGAGGATAAAGATCCTCGGGGAACAGCCGCTGAAGACTTCCAGGGTGGACGCTGACAGAATCGACATAAGTTTCTATCCCGAAGGGGGCCGCTATTTCAGCGGACAAAAGAGCAGGATAGGCTTCAAGTCGATGGACAAGCACGGACGCAGTGCCGAATTCTCGGGCTGGCTCGTGGATTCCGGGGGCGGAGCCGTTTTCCGCGCCTCTACGTCGTATGACGGAATGGGTGTGTTCGACTTCGTTCCTGTGGCTGGCGAAAGCTACTATCTTGAAGATGACAAGGGAAAGCGCTATCCGCTGCCTCCGGCTTCGACGTCGGGGGCTTCACTGAATGTCTCCTTTTTCAATGGAGACGCCTACCTGCGAGTGTGTACTGCTTCCGGAGGCCGTTATCTGCTTTTCTCGAGGAATATGTCCGAGTCGCTTTTCCTCGCCGAGGCGGATATAACTGATAAGTCCAAGGTGTTCAGGATAAGCGAGGATGTATTCCCTGTAGGCATCAACCATCTGGTCTTGACCGACATCCAGGGAAATGTCGTTTCCGAGAGGCTTTTCTACAGGTACGGCGATGAAAAGGCCTACGAGGCGGATGTCAGGCTGGAGACGAGTGAATTGAAAAACGAGGCCCGGGCCCTGCTCGAGGCCAAGGCCTTCCTCGAAGACGGGGACGGGCATCCGCTGGATGGGAACTTCTCCGTTTCCGTCATCCGCGGTTCCCTCGAGGACTACGTCCAGGAGGACAATCTCATTTCATATATGAGGCTTTCCAGCGAGTTGAAAGGGCATATCAACAATCCGAGATACTATTTCGACCGGTCCGTCCCGCTCAAGAGAAGGGCAATGGCGATGGATATGCTTATGATGATACAGGGTTGGAGCTATTACAGCCTCAAGGATATGACACTCACCGACGGGGCGAGCTTCAAGATCCGCAATATGAAGGAGTACACCCAGTTCGTCACCGGCCGCATCGACAGGATATTGGGCAAGAAGATGCCGAAGGAGTTCCTCTTCTCGGTGATCATCCCGCGCCAGAAGTTCTCAAGCTTCAGGGACGTGGACCATGCGCGCTATTTCATTATCGACAGCCTCGATTTCGAGGAGAATACGGGTTTTTTCATAAAGGTGGACCGCCACACTTCGGGCCTGGACTATATGCCTAGGTGGAACGGTGACGAGTTCGCCCCGAAGTTCGTTTATCCCAAGGCTCCCGGTCTCACGTCAGTGGCCCCGAAGGAAGAGAAGGTCCCCATCGTCACTGAAGGGGCGATGGCCGATACGCTCCAGGCCGCCGTGGTCACGGCCAGCGTCGATGATCCCCTGGGCGGTATGTCCGGACGAAGGATGGACTCCGCCGACCTCAGGTTCTACTCGACCTACAGTCTGGTGGATTATGTGAAGATGAAGGTCCCCAATTTCGATTACGTCGGTGAGTATATGATCAACAAACGTGCGCAGCGCGCGAATGGCGTTTCCACGGAGGAGGAGAGCGAAACGGCCGAAATGACTCCCGACGGGGCGGGAGACACTCCGAGCGGCGCGGTCAAACTGGTGGTCGATGACTCCGAACAGCCCTGGTGGATGTTCGAGTCCGTATATCTCGAGGATATCGCCGCCGTCAGCGTGTCCACGTCCCCGGATTTCCTATACTCGTCCCCGGGTGGTCTCGTCGCTGTCAAGATGAAGTCCGGCGCCGTGCTGGAACGCCAGGTCGACAGAAAGCCGTCATTGCTCTATTTCGTGCCTCTGGGCTACCAGACGCCGCAGTATTTCTATTCGCCGCGTTATGACAGGGGCGATACATCTTCGGAGTTCGACCATAGGAACACGATATTCTGGGCACCTGCCGTCAAGGTCCAGAGGGGTCTCGCGTCCTTCGAATTCTGCGATACGGACCAGATGGACTACCCTTATATCGTCAATATAGAGGGGCGGACCCGTCAGGGACTGTTTTTCTCCCACTCCTGCATAATCGGAAACAAAAAAAATCACTAAATTTGTATATATCACCATTCGTGAACTTACAATGAAGAAGATCCTCATATTCGCGGTATTGTCCGCTTCTTTCCTTACTTTTTCCTGTGCCAGGACGGAAGTCCCGGGCCCTGATACTACCACGCTCACGGTCTCGCTCGGTACGTCCGTCAAGACCTCTTTCGCTCCCAAGGATGCGGAGGGAAAGAGACAGGTCCTGTGGACCGCCGGTGACGTGATTTCCGCCAACGGGGTGGCTTCGAAGCCTCTTGATGCGAAGTATGACGGCGCAAGGACCGCCAGTTTCGAGTTCGAGGGTGTCATCGACGCTCCGTACAGGGTGCTTTATCCTGCCGGCACATCCGCAAACACGCTTGTCGTGCCTGCGGTCCAGAAATATGTTCCCGGCTCTTTTGACAGCGCTGCAGCGCCTATGTACTGCAGCGGCGCATCGACTGAATCGATGGCGCTCAAGAACCTGGCTTCGATGCTCCGTTTCGGCTTCACTGGTTCCGTGATGCTCGACCGCATCGAACTCGTGTCCTGCTCCGGAGAGCCCCTTTCGGGCGTCTTGACACTCGAGGAGGATGCCGGCGCATTTACTGGCGCGTATAACTTCACGTCCGGGGCCGCTTCGAAGATCACCATCGATTTCGGAGACGCCGGCCTCGTGCTCGGCCCTACGGCCGCCGATATCTTCATTCCAATCATCGCCGGAGCCTATGCCACCGGCTTCGAGGCCCGCGTATATGCCACGGACGGCTCTTATCAAACCCTGAAGTTCTTCGGCTCCGGTCGTACCATCAAGGCTGCCACGGTCCTCGAGTTCCCCGACAGGGCTTTCGTGGCCGGCAAGATGGAAATCATCGTCCCGACAGGGGAATACGACAGCGAATCCGTCGGCTATGACGAGCAGCCATTCCCCACCGACGGCGGGGGGCATCCTCTTGTCAGGGTCGGGGACAAGACGCGCTTCTTCGTAAAGCGCGACGACGGAGAGTCGATGAAGTCCTACCAGGTTTACGTCAACGGCGTGAACTATACCGTGAAGGATGACGGGAAGGGCCACGACTGTATCGACGTTGCTTTCAGCAAGGAATGGAAATACGACGCTGTCGCCTATGACAGCAAGACATCGGATTATTACGCCAGCAAGGTGGTCTCCCTGCCTCTCGGGCAGTTCCCCGGTACTCCCGAAGTGATGCGCGACCTCCCCTATGCGGCGCACCAGACCAGCATCGATCTGCTTATCTTCCGCCCCTGCTACTCCATAGTGAAGGTCAATCTGAGCGGCAGCGGCAAACTTGCTTCGTTGAAACTTTCCTCTCCCACCACTGCTGTCGCTGGACGCCTTTCCGGCGCTATCCGCTCGCGAGCTACGGCTGGACGACCTACCTGCTCACGGT
>JAKSKA010000147.1 GCA_024401915.1 Bacteroidales bacterium | reverse complement strand
TCCAATACATCACCCTGGAGACGCTTGCAGGTGGGAATCTGAAAAGCCTGGATCTCACCACGGCGCCGAAATACGCCCATAGAGGCGCGCTTCTCGACTGCTGCCGCCATTTCTTCAGCGTGGACGAAGTGAAAAGTTTCATAGACATACTAGCGCTTAACAATATGAACGTGTTCCACTGGCACCTGACCGAAGACCAGGGCTGGAGAATCGAGATAAAGAAGTACCCGCTCCTCACGGAAATCGGTTCGGTACGCGACTCCACGAGCGAGAGGCGGTATAATGAGCATTGGGACAAATCGCGCAACAGCAAGCCCTACGGCCCCTTCTTCTACACCCAGGACCAGATCAGGGACATCGTGGCATACGCATCCGCGCGCCACATCGAGATCATCCCTGAAATCGATATGCCCGGCCATATGGTCGCAGCGCTCTCCAGCTATCCCTGGCTGGGATGCGTGGGCGAAGGATATAGGGTCAGGACGAAATGGGGCATCAGCAAGGACGTGCTCTGCCTCGGCAAAGAGTCCACGTACCAGTTCCTCAAGGACGTGCTCGACGAGGTCCTTGAGCTCTTCCCCGGCCGCAGCATCCACCTCGGAGGCGATGAAGCGCCCCGCATAAGATGGGAGAGCTGCCCCGAGTGCCAGGCATTTATGAAGAAGCACGGGATGAAAAAGGAAGGCGAGCTTCAGAAATATATGGCCAAGGTCATAGGCGACTATGTCCGCGAGAAGGGCCGCACGGCAATAGTCTGGGACGATTCTATCGATGGCGGGCTTGATTCCGATGCCGTTGTGATGAACTGGAGTATGAGGGAGGGACGCTTCGAAAAGGTGCTCGGGAACGGGAACAGGATCATCCAGACCCCGAAGCGTTACTGCTACCTCGACTATTACCAGACCTATGAACCCCTGAAGAACGGAGAGCTGGACGGCGGCGCACGTCGCTACGTCCCGCTGCAGAGATGCGTGGAATTCAATCCCGTGGAAGGGCTTTCAGCCGAAGATGCAGCAAAGGTCCTGGGCATCCAGGGCAACGTGTGGACCGAGCATATGCCAGGCTTCGACCAGGTCGAGTTTATGGTACTCCCCCGTCTTTCGGCGCTTGCGGAAGTGGGCTGGGGCAGCGGTATGGACTACGACAGCTTCATAGAGAAGTTCAGGAGCCGGCTTGCTCCCGCATACGAGTTCTTCGGCTGGGTTTACGCTCCGTTCGCCATCGACGGGACAGAGCCCCGCTCCGCATCCGACGAATTCCAGGCGAAATACGTCAAGCCGTGACAAATTGTCACTGGCACAGTCATTGAAACATCTTCAAACGCAATGCGGGATGTCCGCACAACTTTTCAAATAAAGAAAAAAATATATCGATTATGATCAAACCTTTAGCAGACAGAGTCCTGATCGAGCCCCAGGAGGCCCAGACCAAGACCGCATCGGGCCCTTACATCCCCGATACGGCGAAAGAGAAACCCCAGCAGGGAAAGATTATCGCGGTTGGCCCCGGCAAGAAAGACGAGCCTATGGAAGTCAAGGCCGGAGATGTCGTCCTCTATGGCAAATACGCGGGGACAGAGGTAAGCGTGGACGACAAGAAATACCTCATCGTCAAGCAGTCTGACATTTTAGCAATTCTCTAGGATATGGCAAAGGATATACTTTTTGATGCAGAGGTGCGCGCCCGTATGAAGGACGGCGCGGACTCGCTTGCAAACGCAGTGAAGGTCACTCTTGGTCCCAAGGGACGCAATGTTGTGATCAACAAATCATATGGTGCTCCCCAGATCACGAAGGACGGTGTCACGGTCGCAAAGGCCGTCGAGCTCAAGGACAGCTTCGAGAATATGGGTGCGCAGATGGTCAAGGAAGTCGCGGCTAAGACGAATGACCAGGCCGGAGACGGCACCACAACAGCCACGGTGCTCGCCCAGGCGATAATCGGCGTGGGAGTGAAGAACGTGACCGCTGGCGCGAGCCCCATCGACCTCAAGAAAGGCATCGACAAGGCCGTCGGCGCAATAGTCAAGGACCTGCAGAAGCAGAGCCAGAAGGTCGGCAGCGACTACTCGAAGATCGAGCAGGTCGGCACCGTGAGCGCGAACAATGACAACTATATCGGCAAGCTCATCGCCGACGCGATGGCAAAGGTCGGTAAGGACGGCGTGATCACCGTCGAGGAAGCCAAGGGCACCGAGACCGAAGTCAAGGTCGTTGAAGGAATGCAGTTCGACCGTGGCTACATCAGCCCCTACTTCGTGACCAACGGTGACAAGATGGAGGCGGAGCTCAAGAACGCCGCAGTCCTCATCACCGACAAGAAGATTTCGGCGATGAAGGACCTTATGCCTATACTCGAGCCCATCGCACGCGAAGGTCGCGAACTGCTCATAATCGCAGAGGACATTGACGGAGAGGCGCTTACCACCCTCGTAGTCAACCGTCTCCGCGGCACCCTCAAAATCGCCGCCGTCAAGGCGCCCGGTTTCGGCGACCGCCGCAAGGAGATGCTTCAGGACATCGCAATCCTCACCGGAGGACAGGTCATCAGCGAAGAACGCGGATTCACCCTCGAGGGCGCAACCCCCGACCTCCTCGGCAAAGCTGAGAAAGTCACGATCACCAAGGAGAACACGACCATCGTCGGCGGTGCAGGACGCAAGGAGGACATCGCCGAGCGCGCCGCAATCATCAAGAAGCAGATTGCGACCAGCACCTCCGATTACGACAAGGAGAAGCTCAAGGAGCGTCTCGGGAAACTCTCCGGCGG
This sequence comes from Bacteroidales bacterium, assembly GCA_024401915.1. Next base: position 737 of record JAKSKA010000147.1, on the reverse strand, counting down.
CGTTGCAGTCCTCTATGTGGGCGCTGCCACCGAAGTCGAGATGAAGGAGAAGAAAGACCGCGTCGAGGATGCGCTCAACGCCACCCGCGCCGCAGTGGAGGAAGGTTATCTTCCCGGAGGCGGAGTCGCCTACATACGCGCCATCAAGGCCCTGAAGAACATCAAGGGCGACAACGAAGACGAGACCACAGGAATCCACATCATCGAGAAGGCGATCGAGGAGCCTCTCCGCCAGATTGCCCGCAACGCCGGTGTCGACGGCAGTGTCATCATCCAGAAGATCAAGGAAGGGAAGGGTGATTTCGGCTACAACGCACGCACGGGCGAATACGTCCAGATGTACGAGGCCGGCATCATCGACCCGACCAAGGTCGCGCGTGTCGCGCTTGAGAACGCTGCTTCCGTAGCCGGAATGTTCCTGACCACGGAATGCGGTATCGTGGATATTCCCGAGCCCGCAGCAGCAGCCCCGGCAATGCCCGCCGGCGGGATGATGTAATCTGAATCCATACAAAAGAAAGAGGGGGTGACCGGAGTCATCCCCTTTTTCTATATCTTTTTGCCTCCGAGCGCCGTCCCCCTCCTCCGATACGGAAGCGAGCAGAGTTATGCACATAGGCGACAAGGAGCTCAGCAATGCGGCATACAGTTGCCTCTGAGAGGCGTGTCCACCCCCGGACACGGGCAGGGGGAAGGGTCCGCCGGAGACAAGTTCCGCGTCAGCGGGACGCAGGAAA
>JAKSKA010000146.1 GCA_024401915.1 Bacteroidales bacterium | reverse complement strand
GCTGGGACATTGTCACCATTCAGGAGCATACGGGCTCCTACCTCGCCTGGGAATGGAACGCCGTGGAGAAAAAGCATTTCGAAGAGCTGATAGAGGAGGTCGCGGCGACCCAGGAGGTCCGTCCCCAGTTCTACTACATAATGTCCCAGACCTATTACAATATGGGCAAGATAGGCAGCGGCAGCGTTCCTTATATCACCTGGACCGACCAGGCCGGTATGTACGACGTGACCGTGGCCTTCGCGAAGAAGGTGATGGAGGAGATACCTTTCGTCAATGTGATCTCCACCGGCACAACGCTCCAGAACCTCCGTCAGACGCACCTCGTGAACTCGATGTGCCTCACGCGCGACGGCTACCATATGGACTACGGCATCTCCCGTTACGCAGCTGCCTGCTGCCTCTACCAGACGATGCTCTATCCCCGCTACCGTGTACCTCTGTCCGAGAATACCTTCAGAATTTCGGATTCCAGCACTGCGGATGGCTCATACACCACCCCTGTCACGGATGAGAACGCTCCCATAGCCCAGCAGGCTGCTCTCGACGCAGTCGCCCATCCTTTCGAAATCACCTTCCGTGAGTTCGACTATGGTGGGAGCGGAGCTGCCGGCGGCAGCCTTTCAGGAAAAGACCAAGGAACCCTTTAATGGAACAAAGAGATGAAAAACATATTCAGAATATTCGTTATTGCAGCTGTCGTTTCCTTTGCGGCAGGCTGCGGCAAGGAAAGCGGAGTCACTGAAACAGCCACTCCTGTCCAGCCCACCGGCAGGACATCCTTGACCGTTACCCTTCCCGACGCGGAGAAGACGGACCTCGTCTATGACAACTACGCGTACAAGGCTATATGGGACGAGGGTGACGTGATTTATGTGAACGGTGTCGCTTCCGACCCTCTGCCCGCCGCCCAGGCCGGCACGAATTCGGCGGAGTTCAGCGTCCCCGCGACAGTCAGCGCCCCGTACAACGTCCTCTATTGCGGCGTTGCCGGCGAGCCTGACGTCGTTATGTTCAAGTCTTCCGTGAAGCCGGAGGAGGGCAGGCTCATCGGAATGGAAGAGTCCCCTATGTATGCGAGCTCGGATTATATTTCCGACTTCCTCCTTCTCCCTCTCGGTTCGTTCCTGAAATTATCCCTTAGCGGAGAGAGCAACCAGGAGCTGAGGAGCATTACCTTCACCTGCCTCGGAGAGGAGAAGATATCCGGCAAATTCACCGCCGGAAAGTCTTTCGGAGTCTATGACGGCTCGATCAGCGGCGGCACCGGCTCCACGATATCCGTCGAGGCCGAAGGCATCGCTCTCGCTTCGGAGCCCAAAAGCTTCTACGTGCCTGTACCTGCCGGAAACTACTATTCGGGCTTCTCCATCGTGGTCAACCTTGCGGACGGAGGCGTGATGAAACTCACCTCCGGAACCAACGGCGGTGTCGAGATACTTCCCGGCAAGGTCTATGAGTTCCCTGCCAAGACCTTCGTCGCCAATTCCGACGAGGTCATCCTCGCCACTCCCGCCGACCTCGTTGCGTTCGCCCAGCAGTACGCCGGCTCGTCCAACGCCGGCTGCAAGGTCAAGATCCTGAACGATATCGATATGACCGGCGTCGCCTATCCTTCGGTCAGCTTCTATGGCTCGCTCGATGGCGGCAACCACACCATCAGCGGACTGACGACATCCCTCTTCAACGAGCTCTTCGGCAACGTCAAGGACCTCACCCTCGATTCCGAGGTAAGCTATAGCACCGGCGGCCAGGACTACGGTATGGGCCTTCTCGCCCATTATGCGAAGATCGACGCATCCCAGCCTGACCCCTTCATCAAGAACGTGACCACGAAGGGCAAACTTGTCCTTGACTGCTCTTTCACCCACGCATTCCAGGCAGGAGGCGTTATCGGCGCCAGCAACGGAGTGTCGATCACCGACTGCACCAATTATGCGGATGTCATAGTCAACAGTATGACGATCAGCTCCGGCACATTGTACGTCGGTGGCTGCGCGGGCGTCTGCCAGACTTCCGCCATCGATGCCAAGGGCAACGTCAACTATGGCAAGGTCAGCTGCGTTCAGGCTGACGTTCCGGGAAACACCGCTTTCGGCGGCGTGTTCGGATGTCTGAACGCCGCGGATGACGCTACCGGAAGTATCAATTACGGTGAGGTCAACGTCAATAAGGTAGCCACCGCTGCCTCCCTCTATCTTGGCGGCGTGGCCGGATATACGGCCAAGTCCGGAGTTATCCTCAAGACTTGCGAGAACAGGGGTGCGATCATTTCCGGAACAGGCAACACGGTTACTTCCTATTGCTACTGCGGCGGCATTTCCGGTTACTCCTTTGCAGTCGTGAACGATTGCACCAACTATGGCGACATCACCATAGAGGGTGAGTTCAAGCAGAATTCCACTTTTGGCGGACTCGTGGGCAGAAACGCCAACAGCCTTAGCGGAAAGGTCATCGACGGCACCAACAACGGCAACCTGTATTTCGGCGAAGGATTCAAGTCAACCAAGCAGATCTATGCCGGCGGCCTCATCGGCCACGTCCAGAGCGGCAACGTTGCCGGAACCAACAACGGGAACATCACCGTTGATGAGGGACTCGCCAAGGTTTCCAATTTCCTTGTCGGCGGTATCGCCGGACAGTCCGTCGGAAGCTTCATCGGAACCGCCTCCAAGCCTGTTCTCAACACCGGCAACCTCACCATCAACAACCCCGCCTCCACATCCGGACCTTATGTGGGCGGTATCGTGGGATACTGGTATTCCAGCGTAACGACAGGTGCTTATTCAATAGAATACGCAAGGAACGAAGGCAAGATCATCGTGACGAAGGATATCACTTCCACCAGCGACATCTATACCTATCTCCGTCTGGGCGGCATTGTCGCCTATCTGCCAGGCTACACGGAGAACAACACCTGCACCCATACCATTTCGAACTGTTCCAATGCAGGGAAAATCAGCCTGACCGAGAACTGCACGGCGGCAGCGATATGCAAGTATCCTTCGGCAGGCGGCATCCTGGCCAGCTCGTATGCCCAGACTGACAAGCGCGCAAACATCACGATCTCCGACTGCAGCAACAGCGGCAACATCACCCGTCTCAACACGGGCGCGGACAGTGTGATAAAGAGCAAGATCACCGAGAACGCATCGACCACCATCTCCTTTGCGGGCGGCATCTTCGGCGCCAACGGACTTTTCACGGGCAGCAGCAATGACAACTGCTATGCCAAATATCTCATCGAGAACTGCATAAACAGCGGCAATATACGTTTCAACGCCTGGCGCTCAAAGGGCGCCCGTGCCGAGGGCAACGGACAGGGTACGATGTGCTATACCGGCGGTATCGTCGGATTCAGCTGGGGCTACAACAACGGGGATTCCTCCGTCACTGCGGAGATCCGCTGCTGCACCAACAGCGGCATCCTGAATTCCAACTACGGCAAGCACGGCGGCATCTGCGGTTTCGCACGCGGCTATACGCTCGTTACCGGCAAGAAGGTCGGTTCTGAGATCACCTATA
>JAKSKA010000145.1 GCA_024401915.1 Bacteroidales bacterium | reverse complement strand
TCTCGAGCCTGTGGAAAGGCGAGCCGGCGCAGGTGACGGCATTCAGGGAAACGTGCACACCGCCGTCCGTCAGCACGGAGATGGCGTTGATGCCCGCCTGGATTGCAGCCACGTCCGCTCCGAAGCAGTATTCCGCATCGGGTGCGAGAGGTGCTGTGTCGAAAGCTGAAATGAAAATCGCCCTGGGCTTGATGCCGGGGTTGGCGATGATACCGTAAGGACGCTGCACGAAGAACGGCCACAGACCGCTTCCGAGGATTGCACTCCTGACCTGAGCCGCGTCCAGTCCGGTGGCGCCCTTGACGCCGAAATCTACGCTCTTCTGTTCTACATCGCTCTCGATGAGGACGGCGAGGAGCTTGCGTTTGTCGCCCCTTACGATTTCCTTGACCTTTCCGCTAACCGGCGAGGTCAGGAGAATTTCGGGGTTTGTCTTGTCGGCGATCACCGGGGAGCCGCAAAGCACGATGTCACCCTCCTTGACCAGGAGCCTGGGGAGAAGTCCTTTGAATTCGGTGGGTTGGATTGCGACAATGCCCGGATTGACCGTCTTGGAGACACGAAAGTCCGCTTCTCCCTTGATGGGAACGTTCAGACCTTTTTTCAAAACGAAATTGTTGGACATTATAAAATTAAATTAATTGATTTTCCGAAAAGCCTGTCCCGCGCATTTGAAATGGACGGGACGGTCTCTTAAAAATGCGCGCAAATATACGAAATATAAGTAAGAAAATCAACCTTTTTCCTGAGGGTCCTCTCCGGCTCTCGGGTGGGCGTTCCTGTAGACCTGCTTGAGCCTCTCTACGGAATTGTGGGTGTAGACCTGGGTGGCTGCGAGGGATGAGTGGCCGAGCATCTCCTTGATGCTGTTGATGTCGCTCCCGTCGGAGAGCAGTTCCGTGGCTATCGTGTGACGGAGGATGTGGGGCGATTTCTGGCCGCTGATGCCTTCCGCGTCCCCGAGTTCCTTCTTTACGGCCCTGTCCACCCAAACCGGATAAAGGGCCTTGCCGCCTGCGGTCCGGAGCAGCGGTCCGGAGCTTTCCGGGAGCTCTCCCAGCAGCGCTTCCAGCGACTCCAGATAAAGGGATATCTCTTCGGCGAGGGACCTGACCAGGGGTATCTCCCTCTCCTTGTCGCCCTTGCCTCTGACACGCAGTGAGGAACGGCTGAAACTGATGGCGTCGAGTCTCAACGAAAGGAGCTCGGAACGTCGGATTCCGGTATTTGCCAAAAGGCTGATTATCAACCTTCTCAATCTTCTTTCGTAAAGTTCTTTTTCAAGTGGCGTCCCTTTGGCTGAAATCTGGATTTCCAGCTCTTCGCGGGAGGCTGCGTGAGCGCTTTCGGAGAAGTATTTCTCCATTGCGTCCTCGCGGTAGAAGACGGGCAGTCTTTTTTCCGTCCTGGGCCTTTTCACGAGAAGTGCGGGGTTGCTCTTGAGCTTGCCGGCCTTTATCAGGAAGCGGCAGAACCCGCTGAGTATGCTGAGGTGGAGCCCTGTGGTCTTGGCGTTCATCGCGCAATCGTCCATCAGCCACACCTCCCAGTTCCTTATCGCGTTGACGTTAAGGTCTTTAGCGTCCAGCTTGCCGCCTTCCTCCCCGACGGTCCATCTCTCGAATCTCTCCAGCGAATCACGATAGACCTCGCAGGTCCTCTGGGAGTATCTGCGCACGTTCCGGAGATATTTGATGTAGCTGTCGATCATAGGCGTTACAAAAGTAGTGAAAAATCGGAATAATCAAAGATTATTGTTAAATTTGCGAAATTATGGCAACACAGAAGACAGACATAGCGGCTCTTTGCAACAATCTCGCTTCGGACGCGCTGAAAGGCGTGTTCAAGCCGGTTTATCTGCTGATGGGTGATGAACCTTATTATCCGGAGCTCGTCTGCCGCGCCATACTCGACAACTGCATCGACGAATTCGGCAAGGATTTCAACGAGACGGTCTGCTGCGGGGCCGACGTAACGGCGGACCAGGTCATTTCTGCCGCCCGCCGTTTCCCTATGATGTCGGACCGCCAGCTCGTGGTCGTCAAGGAAGCCCAGATGATGAAGGACCTCGAGAAGCTCGCGCTCTACTGTGCGGAGCCTCTTGACACTACGGTCCTCGTGCTCCTGCTCCACAAGGCGTCCGCCGACAAGCGCAAGTCGCTGTACAAGTCCGTCCAGAAATGCGGTGTAGCGCTGCGGCGCTGCTCGGCGAATCGGCCGGCACCGACCTGTCCACCATAGTCGTGGAGACAGACAAGCTGCTGAAGAACCTGCCGGAGGGTGCCACCTCCGTGAGCGTTGCCGACGTGGAGAAGAATGTCGGCGTGTCACGCCAGTTCAGCGTCTTCGAGCTCACACGCGAACTCTCGTACCGCAACGGGGAGAAGGCCCTGAAGATCGCGTCCCATCTCGGTAGCGCGGCGAAATTCGCGATGCCGATGGCGGTGAGTGCGCTATATACCCATTTCAGCCGCATACTCAAGTACTCGGCGCTGCTTTCGCGTGGCGGCTATCCGTCTCCGGAAGACAAGGCGCGTGCGCTGGCCGGAGTGAATCCGTATTTCTACAAGGAGTACGACGTGGCTGTGAAGAATTATCCGCTGCCTTCCGCGATGGCGGCGCTGTCCCTGCTCTGCGAGTTCGACTATCTCGGGAAGGGCGGGGACGGTACCAGTGCGGCTCCGGGCGAGCCGCTCGTGGAACTCGTGGCAAGACTTTTGTCAATCTGATGAACTATGGCAATAATAGAATGTAAGAACGTAAGCAGGAACTTCGGGGAGAAGAAGGCTCTGGACAGCCTCAGCCTGGAGATTCCGGAGGGAAAGATCTTCGGCCTGCTCGGCCCGAACGGCGCCGGCAAGACCACCCTCATCCGCATCATCAACAGGATCACCATCCCTTCCGAGGGCGAGGTGCTTTTCAACGGCAGCCCCATCACGCAGAGGGATGTGGAGAAGATAGGCTATATGCCCGAAGAGCGCGGCCTCTACCGCAAGATGAAGGTGGGGGAGCAGGCGATGTACCTGGCCCAGCTCAAGGGAATGAGCGAAAAGGATGCGCGCCGCGAGCTCAAGGACTGGTTCATCCGCTTCGGCATCCAGGACTGGTGGGAGAAGAAGGTTGAGGAACTCTCCAAGGGTATCGCCCAGAAGGTGCAGTTCATCACCACCGTGGTCCACAGGACGGCCCTGATGATTCTGGACGAACCGTTCTCCGGCTTCGACCCGGTCAATGCCGAACTGATACGCAAGGAGATACTCAGGCTCAATGCAGAAGGGGCCACGATCATACTTTCCACTCACAATATGGAAAGCGTCGAGGAGCTTTGCGACGGCATCGCGCTGATCAACCACGGCAAGCTCGTGATCACCGGGGAAGTCGATGAGATACGCCGCAAATACGGCAACAACAACGTCGAACTCGTCTACACCGACGACGAGGGTCGCCACACCGAAATCCTGCCCAGGGAGAGCGACGGCGCTTCGACGCTCGAGACCTATATGGCAAATGGTGCCAGGATCAACTCCTACCGCGAACTTATGCCGCGAATGAACGACATTTTCATCAAACTTGTAAAAGGGGAGGAATAGGCTATGAATCTCA
>JAKSKA010000144.1 GCA_024401915.1 Bacteroidales bacterium | reverse complement strand
TCGTGCAGGAACATACCGTACCAGTTGCCTACCTGCTCCTTCCAGTATTGCTGCCACTTGCTGAGGGTGAATTTCTCGAGAAGCTTGTGCGCGGCGATTATCATCATAGGGGCGGCGGCCTCGAAGCCGACGCGGCCCTTTATGCCTATTATGGTGTCGCCGACGTGTATGTCCCTGCCGACGCCCCAGGCTGCGCCAATCTCCTCGATTGCGCGAATGGCAGCCACCTTGTCCTCATATTTCTTTCCGTTCACGGAGTCGATCTCGCCTTCCACGAAGCCGAGCGTTAGCTCCTCCTCCCCGGTCTTCACCGGATGTTTCAGGAAGGCGCTCTCCGGGAGCCCCTGACGGCTGTCGAGTATCTCGCCGCCGCAGATGGTAGTTCCCCAGAGTCCCACGTTCGAGGAGTACTTGAGCATTGCGACGGCGGCGTCGAAGCCTCCGGCGTTGAGGTAGTCCACCTCCTCCTTGCGGCTGAGATTGCCGTCACGGGTGAGGGTGATGATCTCCATGTCCGGGCACATCACCAGGAAGGTCATGTCGAAACGGACCTGGTCGTTGCCGGCGCCGGTGCTGCCGTGAGCGATTGCGTCCGCCCCGATCTCGCGGGCGTAGCGTGCGATGGCAATGCCCTGGAAGATGCGCTCGGACGAGACGGAAATCGGGTACGTGCCGTTGCGCAGCACGTTGCCGTAAACCATATATTTCAGACTCTTGTCGTAGTATTCCTTCGTCACGTCTAGGGTGACGTATTTCGTGGCGCCCAGCTTGTAGGCGTTCTCTTCATTGGTCTTGAGCTGCTCGGCGCTGAAGCCTCCGGTGTTGGCGCAGGCCGCGTGAACCTCGTATCCCTTTTCCCTGGCGAGATACATTACCGTGTATGACGTGTCGAGTCCGCCGCTGAAGGCAACGACAACTTTCTTCTTTTTCATATCCTATCTTTTTTCGTTGGGGTCATAAAGCAGTCCGGTGCAGATGCACATCTTGTAGTCGTGGCTCCTGAGGATGTCGAAATGGCGGCATCCCTCGCAGCCCTTCCAGAATTCCGGGTCGTCCGTGAGCTCGGAGAACGGAACGGGGCGGACGCCGCACTGGTAGTTCATCTTCATCACTGCGGCTCCCGTGGTGATGGAGAATATCTTCGCGTCCGGGAACAGGGTGCGGGAAAGGAGGAAGGTCTGCTCCTTTATCCTTTTCGCGATGCCCATCCCGCGGAACTTATGGGCTACGATGAGGCCGGAATTCGCGACGTAGGTCTTGCCGCCCCAGGACTCGATGTATGAGAATCCGGCGAATTCACCGTCGTCACTCACGGCTATGACGGCCTTGCCCGCCAGAATCTTTTCGCAGATGTATTCTGGAGTTCTGCGTGCGATGCCGGTCTTGCGCTCCTGAGAAGAAATATAGATTTCTTTCACGATGTCTTCGGCGTATGCGGTATCGGAGGGGAGAGCAACCCTGACGCTGACGTCGGAGATGTCGAACATCTCCTTGAACGCCTTGGAAACCACGTTCTTGTCCGCGTCTTCGCGCAGCATTACGAGTACGGTGTCGTCTCCGGCAATGGAGCCCATCACTCCGCTCACGTGCGCGCCGTCGACGACGGAGGCGATTGCCGAGGCGAATCCGGGTTGAGAATGCAGGACGCATATCTGGCCGGAAATCTCCACGGAATCGACGTTCAGATGGCTTTTGACCGACACGGCCCCCGGAAGACGGTAGCATTGCCCGCCGCCGACGCAGCCGGATTTCACCGCCCCGATTTCCTTGATGTACCTTGAAAGGGTTGCCTGTGTGATGGATATTCCCCGTGAGGCGAGTTCCTGCTGGAGCTCCTCCTGGGTGCGGATGTGCTTGGTCCTTATCACCTCTTCCACCGCCGCCCTGCGATTGAATTTTGCGCTCATATATTTTGAATAATATGCAAATATATGAATAAATATACAAAATTCCACTAAATGAAATAATATTCTAACTTAGCGGCTATGAAAATCAAATTATCCCTGTTTGTCAAGGTGCTCATCGCGATAGCCTGCGGTGCGCTGCTGGGTCTGGTGGTTCCGGACGTTGTCGTAAGGATACTTAAAACCTTCAACGTCCTGTTCGCGCAGCTGCTGAAGTTCATAGTGCCGCTGCTGGTGCTGGGATTCGTGACTCCGGCCATCGCGAACCTTGGTAAGGGCGCGGGGAAAATGCTTCTCATCGTGGTCGGAATCGCCTATTGCTCCACTGTTCTGGGCGGTGTCTTTTCCTATGTGTGCGCCACCAATATCCTGCCCCTGTACCTGACTCCGGGAGAGCTTATGGAAGAGGCGGTTTCATCCAAGACGTTCGCGCCCTTCGTCGATATAAAGATTCCGCCGCTATGCGATATGATGACGGCTCTCGTGCTGTCCTTCCTCTTCGGCCTCGCGATGATCTACGTCGAGGCGCCGGCGCTCAAGAAAGGCTTCGACGAGTTCTCGGAAGTGATAAAACTGGCTATCGAGACAGTCATCATACCCCTGCTGCCCGTGTACATCTTCTCGATGATTTGCGAGATGAGCGCAAAGGGGGTCATTGCGGTGGTGCTCGGCTCCGGGGTGAAGATCATCCTGACCGGAGTGGTGCTTTCCATCCTCTATCTCGTCTTCCAGTTCCTGGTAGCCGGAGCCGTCGCCCATAAGAATCCGTTCAAGTGCCTGTGGAACATGGCTTCCGCGTATCTCACCGGGTTTTCGATATGCTCTTCGGCCGCTGTCATCCCGGTCACCTCGGAGTGCTGCCGCAAGAACGGCGTGAGTGAGGATATAATCAACTTCACCGTTCCGCTCTGCTCCAACGTCCATATGTGCGGCTCCGTGATAAAGCTGGCAGTGACCGCCATAGCGGTGGCATACATAACCGGAACCCCCATCCCGTTCGCCCTGTATCTCAATTTCGTGCTTATGCAGGCTGTTGCGACGGTCGCCTCGCCCGGAGTGATGGGCGGAGTGCTGATGGCTTCCGTAGGTTTCCTGGAATCCATCATGGGCTTCTCCCCGGAGCAGACCACGCTGCTGATGACCATCTACCTTGCCCTCGACGGGTACGGTCCCGCCTGCAACGTTTCCGGAGACGGCGCCATCGCCCTTGTCGCGGACAGGATATTCAGGAAAAATCCCGGGTTCTGAAAATGACGGCGGACGCAACTTAGCGGGCTACCGGGAATTCGGCTATGCGAAGCGTGGTGCAGCCATAGGGAACAAGGGTTATCGTTTCCTGCGGCATATCCAGATCGCGGTAGTGACGCTTCACCACATAGGGAAGCGGCCCCGCTTCGGTGCCGTACATGGTCCACCAAGGGATACGCACCGCCCTGGCTTTCATTGTAAGAGGGCAGTTTTCCAGATTCCAGTACCAGTTGTTGTTGAGAAGTTTCTCCACGTCAAGAGCCACTTCAAAAGATGAATCGGGAGCCGCTTCGTCAAAATTGAGCAGGGCATAATTCCACGGGGATGTCGGATATACCTCCCAGCAAAAGTCTCCGTGGCGCTGCTTGGGCGAGTATTGGTGCTTCACCCATTTTTCTCCTATTCTCAAAGCGTAAAGAAGAGGGCCCCTTTCAATGCTGACGGACGTTTCATACCCGCGTTCCGTC
>JAKSKA010000143.1 GCA_024401915.1 Bacteroidales bacterium | reverse complement strand
AACAGCATCACGGCGAACCTTGTTGATGCCGGCAATGACGAACCTGTAGGTTTCGCTACCGTTTCCCTTATCAAGAAGGGCGCGACGAAACCCTCGAAGTATGTCCTCAGTACGGAGTCCGGCTTCGTGAAGATCACGGAAGTCCGCAACGGAGAGTACACCCTGAAGGCCGAACTTCTCGGTTACCTTCCCGTCACGAAGGAAATCGTCGTCAAGGGCGACGTTGCTCTCGGCCGCGTCGAGATGAAGACCGACAATACCAGGCTGGATGCTGCAACGGTGTCCGCCGTCGGCAACTCCGTGATAATGAAGAAGGATACTATCGAGTACAATGCGACGGCGTTCAAGACGACCGACAATGATGTCCTCGAGGACCTCCTGAAGAAACTCCCCGGAGTCGACGTAGCGGAGGACGGAACGATTTCCGTCAACGGCGAGACCATCAAGAAGATCACCATTGACGGCAAGACCTTCTTCCTGGACGACCCCCAGCTCGCTTCCAAGAACATTCCCGCGAAGATCATCAACAAGCTCAAGGTCGTGGAGAAAAAGAGCGACCAGGCTGCCTTTACCGGCATCGATGATGGCGAGGAGGAGACCGTGATCGACCTCAGCATCAAGCCCGGAATGATGAAGGGCGCCTTCGGCAACATCATGGCGGGCGGCGGACACGACCTTATGCCGGATACGGAGAACTGGGGTGATGCGCGCTATCAGGCCGCAGCATTCCTCGGCAACTTCACCAAGACGCAGCAGCTCAGCCTCATTGCGAATGCCAACAATACCAACAACCGCGGCTTCAATGATATGGCCGGTTCGATGATGGGCAATATGCGCGGTGGCGGTGGCGGACGCGGACGCGGCCAGGGCGGCTGGGGACGCGGAAACGGCATCACCACTTCCTATATGGCGGGCGTCAACGGCGCCTGGGACCTCTTCGGCGACAAGATGGACCTCGGGGGCAACTACCTCTTCAACCATACCGGCACCGATGTCCTCGAACGCAGCACCAAGACCGTTTATCAGGGAGATGACAACAGCTTGATATACAAGTCGAACGGCACCAACAACACTGTCAGCAACGGCCATCGTTTCGGAATGCGTCTCGAACACAAGTTCTCCGAGAACACGTCCATCGTCTTCGAACCCCAGTTCAATTTCGGAACGGGCTCCTATACGGACAACGGGCGCGACACCACATATCGCAATGATTATTCCCACAAGTTGAACGAGGCTTATACGGACAACGCAGGCAGCAACAAGAGCTTCTCTACGAGCGGCTTCCTCCTGCTGCGCCAGAGGCTGGGACTTCCCGGTCGCACCCTGACTGCGATGACCCGTTTCAGCTTCTCCAACAACGAGCTCAACGGCCTCAATACCAACGGTACGACGGTCTATAACGAGGATGGCAGCATCAATGCGGCCGAGGGCGTCAAGGTAAGCCAGAGGTTCGACAACACCCAGCAGGCTTCATCCATTATGGGCAGGCTGACCTACACCGAGCCTATCGGCAACCATTTCTACGTCGAGGCCAACTATATGTACCGCTGGAACCGTTCCACGTCCGACAAGGAGACGTATGAGACGGAAACCGGCACCATCGTAGATGCCTATACGAGCAAGATAAGCAACACGTTCATCAACCAGTCGATGGGCGCCAACCTCCTTTATCAGACGGAAAAGATCCGTGCCCAGATCGGTTTTGCCGCCAAGCCCACGAAGACTACCAACAAGACCCAGCGTGCTTCGTCTCCCGTCGATACCACGATGATGGTATGGAATTTCTCCCCTCAGGCTATGATCCGTGCCGATTTCAACGACAACAACAGCCTCAGGATGTTCTATTTCGGAAATTCCAGCCAGCCTTCCATCAACCAGCTGATCCCTATCCCGGACAATTCCGACCCTCTTAACGTGTCCTTCGGTAACCCTGCGCTGAAGCCCAGTTTCTCCCACTCGATGCGTGGAGACTATCGTTTCAGCCAGAAGAAGAAGTTCCTTTCAGTCAACGTGAGGTTCAATGCGTCCCTGAATCAGAATCCTGTCGTGAGCGCGCTCTGGTACGGCGATAACGGTGCACAGTACACTATGCCTCTCAACGGTCACAATACCGCTTCGGCCGGTTTCAGCACCTTTGGCAATTTCCCTATCAAGAAGTCCAACTTCACGCTCTCCAATATGACCCGCATCAACTGGAACCTCTCCAATTCGATGGTGGGCAAGGATATCCCTTCAAGCTACATCCTTGCGGACGGAGATCTTGATTATGCGGCCTTCCTGCGCGATTATGATGCAGGGCTTCTCGAATTCACGGACAACAAGACCAACACCATCTCGGTCATCGAGAGACTCCGTCTCCAGTACCGTCTCGACAATCTCGAACTCCAGACAAGCGCCAGGACCCGCGTGAACAAGTCCTGGTACAGCATTTCGAGTATGGCGGACAAGACCACTACCTGGAACAACCAGTTGCGTTTCAGCGTCAACTGGACCGTAGAGCCTGCAGGACTCACACTCAAGAGTGAATTCAACTACAACTGGTATCGCGGCTACACGACGCCCCAGCCTTCCGAGTATATCCTTGACGCCGAGCTCCAGAAGCTCCTCTTCAAGAAGAAGCTCACCCTGGCCCTCAAGTGCTACGATATCTTCAACCAGTCCAAGAACCTGACCGTTACGGACAACTCCAACTACCATCAGGAGTCCTGGAACAACACTCTTGGACGCTATATCATCCTTTCCGCGACTTTCCGTTTCGGTCAGTTCGACAAGAGCAAGATGCGTAACGCCGGCGGATATGGCCGTATGAGATAGCGGATGGCAAGAAAAGGAAACATACTTCCCCTGATGACGCTGAGCTTTGCCTCTTCGGTACTGCTCAGCGTCCCCTGGCTTGTACCCCACACCGGGGCTCTTGCCCTCGTCGGCTTCCTCCCTCTGCTTTTTGCCGAGGATTGTGCGACGCAGACGGGTGAGAAGCATTTTTTCCTCTGCTATTTCTGTGCTTTCGCGCTTTGGAATGCGCTTACCACCTTCTGGGTCTGCAATGCCACTGTCGGTGGCGGGATCTTCGCCATCCTCGCGAATTCCCTGCAGATGTCGCTGGTATTCGCGCTGTTCCGCTTTTCGCGCAGGCGTCTTGACGGCGCGCTGCCGTACATTTTCCTCGCCGTCGCGTGGATAGCCTGGGAACGGTTCTATCACAATGCCCAGATTTCCTGGCCCTGGCTTACTCTCGGCAATGCCTTTGCCGGAAGTACCCACAGTGTCCAGTGGTACGAATATACCGGCGTCCTCGGCGGCTCCCTGTGGGTATGGGCCTGCAACCTTGGTATCTATGGGCTCCTGTGCTCTCTTGCAACGGGCAGCTGGCGCCGCTGGAATGTCTGGGGCAGGACTTTGAGCGGTCTTGCGGTGACGCTGGTCGTTGTGGCACCGCTCGTGTGGTCCTCGATTATCTACAGGAACTATGAGGAGCGCTCCGAGGCTGTCGTCGATACTGTCGTCGCGCAGCCTGATTTCGACCCTTACGAGAAGTTCGGCTCGATGACCCAGGAGCAGCAGAATGAGGTTCTGCTCTCCCAGTTCGACTCGGTCCTTGCACAGCTCCGCAGCGGAGGCTCTGATTCCGCCGCTGCATCGAGTTGTCAGGTCCACTCCGGAGACCGTGCCGCTGCAATTGATGATCTGGTCCACTCTGGCGACCGTGCCACCC
>JAKSKA010000142.1 GCA_024401915.1 Bacteroidales bacterium | reverse complement strand
GCGCCCGCCTATGACCACCAGGCCCGGATTGAAGATGTTGATGATACCCGCGATGCCGCGGCCGAGGGTCTCGCCGATCTCGCCAATGCACTCGATGGCGAGCACGTCCTCTTCGCGTATGGCCTGCAGGATCTCGGACAGCTCGACATCGCCCTTCTCCTGATATGGTGCGGACAGGGACGACTTGCGGCCGTCCGCCAGTTTCTCGAGCACCATACGGTGGAGTGCAGAGCCGGACGCACCCGTCTCCAGGCAGCCCACCTTGCCGCAGCGGCAGATGATGTCGTTGTCGAGGAGAGGGAAGTGGCCTATCTCGCCGGAGAAGCCGGATTTGCCGTAATAGAGGTGGCCGTCGAGTATCATTCCCATTCCGAGGCCCCAGCTGAGGTTGATGAAGATCATATCCTTGTTGCGGTCCTCGCGGTTCATATATTCTCCGTATGCCATTGCCCTCGAATCGTTCTCTACGGAAACGGGAACTCCGAGTTCCTTCGAGAATGACGCCGAGAGGGGGATGTCTTCGGACACGAAGTAGGTGAGGCTGTAGCCTTTTTCAGGGTTGACCCTTCCGGAGAGGCTCACCCCCACGCCGAGCACGGCTTCCCACTCGATTCCGCTTTTCGTCACTTCTTCGCGTATGTGGCGGCAGATGTTGCGGAACGACTCTTCACTGGCTTCCAGGACGAATTCGTTGTCCTGGATGAAATTGATTATCTCGCCCTTGAAGTCACAGACCGCGATGTGGAAATGATGGCGCTCCACATCGACTCCGATGAAATATCCGGCCTTGGGATTGAGCCCGTAGATATTGGGCCTGCGCCCGCCGGCGGTCCCCAGCTTGCCCTCATCCTTGAGGAAGTTCTCGGATATCAGTTCTCCCACAAGTTTCGTTGCCGTGGGTACGCTGATATGGAGTTCGCGGCTGAAATCTGCAATGCAGTAATTGCTGTGCAGGATACATAGACGGATGATCTCTCTCTTGAGTATGGCGTTTTTGCTCGAATCGTTGAATAGTGTTGCTGACATTTCTCAGTGGTGGATTTATGCAAAAATACTTATAAAATTACTATATTTGCAAATATTATTGAAAAAATTTAAAAATGGCCGGTGCCAAATTGAAAAAACGCATAGGACAGAGAAGGTTGCCGATGAAGGCCAAACTGTTCGTCAGCCTTAGTTCCATTGCTGTCATCCTGCTCATTTCCTGCATCATACAGGTGATGGAGTACAGCCGTATGAGCTCCTATGTGTCGGACCTCATCGCCGATGACGTGAGCAGCATCAACGTTGCAAGCAAACTGTCCGAACTGAGCAATAGCTACAATCTGGAAATCCTTGCGAGGATAGGCGACGAGAGTTCCGCCATCCTTCCGGGTTTCGACGACAGCTATTTCCGCTCCCATTGCGATTCGCTGCGTATGACACAGGCGCTGAACAAGGTCTCCCACCTTGCGGACTCGGTGATGTATTCGTATTCGGCGTATATGCTCACCTCGCTTGAACTCGAGGATGTGGTACAGTCACATTTCATCGATACCAGAAACTGGTATTTCGAGCGTCTGCAGCCGCGTTTCGACAGGCTCCGCAGCGATATCGACAAACTTTCTTCGGCAATATACAGTGACCTGGAGAAGAACTCCGCTACTTTCGAGCGCGGTTTCTACCGCAGCATCATCCCGGGCGTCGTCGCCGTCGGGGTCGGGCTGCTTCTGCTCGTGATGCTCTATTTCTTCCTCGTGTCCTTTTACGTTACGCCCATCAACCGTATGCTCGATTCCCTCAAGGGGTATATGACGACGGACAAGCGTTATACCTATAGCTTCGAAGGTGACGACCAGCTCGCCGAACTCAACGATGACATCTCGGAACTCGTGTCCGAGAACCAGCAGCTGCGCAAGAGGATCAATGTTTTAAGAACCAAGCAGGAAGGTAATCAGCAGGAATGTCGGCTACGCGCTCCTCGTGAGTTCGCTGTTTATGCTGCTATCCATTGTCGTTTCCGTCCTGAACGGCAACGACAGCGCCCTTGCTGCACTTATCATCAGTTTCGCCATAACCTTCTCCGTAGGTATCTTCCCCTTCATCTTCGTGCGCAAGACCACGGCCATCTCCCTCAAGGAGGGCTATGTGATCGTCACGCTTTCCTGGCTGCTGTCCTTCGTGTTCGGTATGCTCCCGTATGCACTCTGGGGCGGTCCGTTCAATCTCCAGACGGCCTGGTTCGAGAGCGTTTCTGGCTTTACCACCACCGGTGCGACGGCCCTTGCCAACATCGAGCTGCTGCCTGACAGCCTGCTCTTCTGGCGTGCCGCCACCCATTCCATCGGCGGACTCGGTGTCGTCGTGTTCCTCCTTCTGATAATACCCGGTTCCGGTCCGGTCAAGATGAGGCTCGCCAATATGGAGCTTTCGTCCCTGAGCCGCAGCGGCTACTCCGCACGGCCCGGCCAGATCGTGTATATCTTCGCCTATGTGTATTTCGGCATCTTCACGCTTGCCTTCCTGTCATACTGGGCTGCCGGAATGCCTGCGTTCGATGCCCTGTGCCACGCGATGAGCGTCTGTGCCTGCGGCGGATTCAGTACCAGGAACCTCTCCATCGCGGCTTTCGATTCGCGGCTCATAGAGCTCCTGACAATGGTCTTCATGACCTTGTCGTCCATCCACTTCGGACTTATCTTCTTTGCCGTGGTGAACCGCTCCCTGAAGCCGCTGAACAACCCGGTGGTCAAGTTCTACCTCTCCGCACTCGCGATTTTCTCCCTGCTTTCCGGCATATCGATCTCTGCCAGAGGGCTTGCCCCTGACTTCGGCAGTGCTTTGTGGGACGGAATGTTCCAGACCATCAGCATCGCTTCCACGACGGGATTCGCCATCACCGACAATGCCACCTGGCCGCTCGGCCCCAGCGTGCTCCTTATGTTCATGGCGGTGATGTGCGGCTGTGCAGGCTCCACTACCGGCGGCGTGAGGGCGGACCGCGTCCTGATGCTCATCAAGTCCATAGGCCGCCAGGTCGGCAGGATCCTGCATCCTTCGTCCATCGGCGAAATCAGGCTCGGCCGCAAGGTGATGCGCGATGAGGAGATTGCACCGCATATACTCTATATCGCCCTGTATTGCCTGATCCTTGCCGTTTCTGTTCTGCTCGGACTTTCCTTCGGGCTTGACGGCAGCGATGCTTTCTCCGCTTCAGTCTCATCCCTCGGCAATGTCGGCCCTGCCATATCGGACCTCGGCTGGATGGGCAATTTCAGCAACGTGCCCGGCCCCGGGAAGCTCCTGTTCACGCTTGATATGTTCCTCGGCCGTGTCGAGATCTATCCGGTGCTTGCAGTAGTGGCGATGATCTTTGACCGCCGGGAGAGATAATGGACAGGGCTTCTTTTCTATACGACAGTTTCCTCAAACGTTGTGAATTCGAGCCTACTGCTTGTCAGGACAGGCTTTTCCATACCGTTTCCTCCTTCATTACCGGTGATGATGCCGACATCCTCGTGGTGAACGGCTACGCCGGAACCGGCAAGACGACGGCGCTTTCAGCCGTGATTTCCTCGCTCCGCGATATGAAGGTGCCCTGCGTGCTGCTGGCCCCCACCGGCCGCGCCGCGAAGGTACTTTCCCGCATCTCCGGTTTTCCCGCCTATACCATCCATAAGCACATATACAGGCAGAAGGGTGTCGGCTCCGATGGCTATGGCCAGTTCGGCCTCAGTCCCAACAAGGCCAGGAGCACGCTTTTCGTCGTCGACGAGGTG
>JAKSKA010000141.1 GCA_024401915.1 Bacteroidales bacterium | reverse complement strand
CAGCTGCACGATTCATCCCAGAACAGCTTGTATATCGACATCAGCGCGTCGCTGATGCGGAATTTCGAATAGTACTCCTCCACCTGGCTGATGGTGCGCGAGAGAAGGTTGTCGAACCATTTGACGGCAAGCCGCGACGATTCGGGCTGGACAGCCCTGCTGTCGACGCTCCATCCGCTGACCAGACGCCAGGAATTCCATATCTTCCCGCAGAAGTTGCGGCCCTGCTCTATCTGGGACTCATCGTAAAGGATATCGTTGCCGGCCGAAGAGCAGAGAAGCATACCGAGGCGGACAGCATCGGCGCCATACTTCTCTATGAGGTCGAGAGGGTTGGGGCTGTTGCCAAGGGTCTTGCTCATCTTGCGGCCGAGCTTGTCGCGCACGATTCCGGTGAGATAGACGTTGCGGAAAGGCTCCGCGTCCATAAACTCGTTTCCGGCCATTATCATCCTCGCGACCCAGAAGAAAAGGATATCCGGGCCTGTCACGAGGTCGTTCGTGGGATAATAGTACGCAAGGTCGGCATTGGGCTTGTGGTCGGGGCAGCCGGGACGCTTGGGGTCGAATACGCTGATCGGCCAGAGCCAGCTGCTGAACCAGGTGTCGAGCACGTCCTCATCCTGCCTCAGGTCTTCGGCGCGGATGGCGGGGTCGATGGCCTGTGCGGCCTTGAGGGCGGCCTCCGGAGTGGATTCGACGACGACCTTCCCGTCAGGAAGGTAATATGCGGGTATGCGCTGGCCCCACCAGAGCTGGCGGGAGATGCACCAGTCGTGGACATTCTCCCTCCAGTGGCGGTAGGTGTTCCTGTATTTGGCGGGAATCAGGCGCACCCTGCCGGACTCCACGCTGTCGAGAGCGGCCTCGGCGAGCTTGTCCATCTTGAGGAACCACTGCGCGCTGAGCTTGGGCTCGATGACGGCGTCGGTGCGCTCGCTGTAACCTATAGGGGATGTGTACTCCTCGATCCTGACTAGATTGCCGGACTCCTCGAGCATCTTTGCGATGTTCTTCCTCGCCTCGAAGCGGTCCTGTCCCACAAGGATGCGCGCCTCTTCGTTGAGACGTCCGTGGTCATCGATGATGTCCAGGACCGGAAGGTTGTGGCGCAAGCCTATTTCGTAGTCGTGGGCATCGTGGGCGGGAGTGACCTTGAGGCAGCCGGTACCGAAATCCATCTCCACGTAATCGTCTTCGATGACGGGTATCTCGCGACCGATGAGGGGGATGAGCACCTTCTTGCCGCGCAGCCAGTGGTGACGTTCGTCTGCGGGATTGACGCAGATCGCGGCATCGGCCATAATGGTCTCGGGACGGGTGGTGGCAATCGTGAGATACTTGTCGGTAGGATTGCCGTTGCCATCGCTGATGAAGTACTTGATATGGTAGAAATGGCTCTGGGTGTCCTTGTGGATGACCTCGTCGTCATACACGGCGGTCAGAGCGACGGGATCCCAATTGACCATACGTACGCCGCGGTAGATGAGCCCCTTCTTGTAGAAATAGACGAAGGTGTTCAGGACGGACTCCGTAAGTTCCGGTTCCATCGTGAAGCGGGTGCGGTCCCAGTCGCAGGACGCTCCCAGCTTGCGGAGCTGCTGGAGGATGATGCCGCCGTGCTCCTCCTTCCATTCCCAGGCATACTTGAGGAACTCCTCGCGGGTCAGGTCCTCCTTGCGGATTCCCTGCGACGCGAGACGCGCCACCACCTTGTTCTCGGTAGCGATGCTGGCGTGGTCGGTTCCAGGCACCCAGCAGGCGTTCTTGCCGTCCATCCTGGCCTTGCGGACCAGCACGTCGCTGAGCGTATTGTTGAGCACGTGCCCCATATGGAGGATGCCCGTCACGTTAGGTGGCGGAATCACTATGGTATAGGGTTCCCTGTTATCGGGCTCAGAATGAAAGCATCTGTATTTCAGCCAATAGGCGTACCATTTGTCCTCCACCTCCGAAGGACTGTATTTTGCGTTTAATTCCATATTTTGCAAAGATAGCGTTTTTTGAGTAATTTTGCAGATATGAAAAGAACAATATTCTATATTGCAGCCGCAGTTTTATGCATTTCTTCCTGCAATGGTGAATTCAACGTAAAAGGAAAGGTCAGCGCAGACGGGACGCCTCTGGAAGGGGTGCTTGTCAGCGATGGCATTTCGTTCACATCTACAGACTCGAAGGGCCGCTACAGACTGAGCAGCCCGAAGACCACGGCCGTCGTGTTCGCGATCACGCCATCCGGCTACGTCGCCGAATCGGAAGACGGGCTCCAGCCTCAGTTCTGGGCGCTTCTGACGCAGGATCCGGCCGTCTGCGAAAAGCACGACTTCCACTTCAAGCCACAGGACCAGAGCCGCTACGGAATGGTATTCCTCACCGACGAGCACCTCTGCAACAGCAACGACAAGCCCGACCACGAAAGATGGGAGAACGAGATGCTTCCGCTCCTGAACGCGCGGAAGGAGGCGATGTCAAAGGATATGCCCGTCTATATGATGAACCTCGGAGACCTTTCGCACGACCGCTTCTGGTACGAGTTCGGGTTCACCGTGCGCGAAGCCCGCGACTATCTCGTGGAGACCGGCCTCGAAGGACCGCTGTACAGCGTTTCCGGCAATCACGACCACGATCCCGCCGTCTATACGGAAGACCGTGCCGAGGAGGAGTTCCTCGCATCCCACGCATACCGGGAGACCTTCGGTCCGGCTTACTATTCCTTCAATGCAGGCGACGACCACTGGGTGGTGATGAACGATATGCAGTACATCAACTACCCCGGCAACAAGAAACGCTACCCGGGAGTGGTAGGAGACCGCAACTACTCGGGCAACTACACTGACGCGCAGATAGCCTGGCTGGAAAAGGACCTCGAATACGTCCCGGACGGAACGAAGGTCTACCTCTGCTCCCACGCCCCCATCTACAAGGCCGGTGAATACCGCTTCCCCCTGGAGCAGCTCGAGAAGCTCGACTCCATCTTCGCCGCCCACAACACGGTCTGCACGATGTTCTCCGGCCACACCCACAGGATGTCGCACGTCTATGACACGAAATTCCCCCACATAGAGACCGTCAACCTCCCTGCAACGTCAGGGAATATGTGGGAGACGTCCGCCGTGGGCCAGACGCTCAGCATCGACGGAACGGCAGCAGGAGCATTCTGCGCCGTATTCGGAGATGGTGACAAGTCCGACTACAGTTTCCACACCCCCAACGGCGTGGAGAAATACCACCGCTGCTACGATATGAACGCCGTGAACGGCTGGTATGCGAAGGACTCGCTGATGAACGTGATCAGACAACTCTGTCCCGAAGAGCAATTCCCCGCCGGAAACCGCTTCAGGAACTGCGTCGCAGTCAATTTCTGGTGGTACACCGAGGGCGACAGCGTGGAATTCTACGAGGACGGGAAACTGCTTCCGTCGAGCCGTGCGGACGGGATGGCGGACCCTCTCTCATTCTGCCACTTCTACCGCCGCCGTTACGGCTACAAGGGCGATTTCGCCGTCAATCCCGCCAGGCAGGAATTGCTTGAGACAAAGATGTTCGTAGCACGGACAAGGCGTCCCGACACGCCGGTGAAGGTGGTGCTGCGCTCAGGGGACGGAAAAGTGATCGAGGACACGATAATGCGTCCAGGCAGATTCGATATGGACTTTAAATAAAGAAGGATATGAACAACAATCAGGAAAACGGACAATTGCAGATAGAGGTCAAGCCCGAAGTGGCGAACGGCACCTATTCCAACCTTACGATAATCAGCCACGCCAAGACCGAGTTCGTCATCGA
>JAKSKA010000140.1 GCA_024401915.1 Bacteroidales bacterium | reverse complement strand
GAAGACTGCTCGTCGAAGGCGGCGGTGCGCTCGTCCTGGCGCAGGGCAAGGCTGAAATACCGCCGTCTGGCGGATTCCCTGTCCGTCCTTCTGAAAGTCAGAGATTCCTTGAAGTGAGGTGGCTTACATCTCTTTCTTGACGCAGTCGGTCCGGACCTCGGGAGAGCCGGCGGCTGCAGGCCGGGGGAGACGTATATCCCGCTTGCAATAGAATAATCCTGTAAGTTTTATGTAGATGCGCAGAAGAAGCCTCAGCGGGGCGTTCTGCTGGTACAGGATCTTCCTCTCGTACCAGGTCTTCGGCGGCCTTGGATGCTCGGTCCTTTTCAGCCCCGGCGAATTCTTGGTCGACACGCCCTCCGGGAAGATGTAGCCGCACTGAAGGGACGGGGTGTCGAGCATACAGAAGCTGTGTGTCATCTGGTCACGCTTCGGATACTTGAGGAAGCACTCCCACCACCATCTGTCGAATTCCACGACGTCAGGGTCGTTGTGCTTGCGGAAGATGAGGTTGTTCTCCATCACCCCTGCGTGTTCGGGCAGTCCGTTCTTCCTGAGGAAATGCACCAGACGCATCAACGGGATGAATTTTTCCTTCCTGCGCTCCATACATCTGATGGCCTCCTCATATACGCAGTCCGTGTCCGGGTGACTGACTCCGGCATACCTGACACCGGCTTCTTGAAGTTCGATGCATCTCCTGTATATTTCCGGGCCGGTGATCTGGACGTTGCCGTCAATCCAGAGGCTCCAGTTGCAGTCTTCCGGCAGCGCTGACTGCGGATTCATCTTGGGGTAGCGGGACAGCAGCATCTGGTCGTCCCAGTCGAACGGTATCTCTTCGATTCTCCACAAGCCGTCGTATTCCGTCGTCTTCGTTCCCTTGCGCACGAAGCACAGGAACTCGATATCCATTCCCTCCGGCACCGGGAATGGTTGCTGCAGGGGGTCATAGCCGCCCGTTATGCTGGTGTAGATGATTATTTTCTCCTGCATAAATTTCTTATGTATGTCTTTTCTCCCGGGGTGAGGGCTATGAAATACGTAGAGACTGCAACAACAATCAGTGAGCAGATTATGCGGACGGCGCTTTCCAACAACCCTCCGTCGTGCCAGGCCAGTCCGATGCTCCACACTGCAGCGATGGCCAATACTGTGACGGCGGCCAGAGGAAGAACGACTTCCTTGAAGAAGGTTCCGACGGGAAAGGCGCAAAGCCTGGCGGAGAAAAGAAGACGTGCCGCGCTGATGGCGACGAACACGATGATGGCTATCGCATAGGCGTATTCCGGACCTGCCCCCATCGAGAAGGCGATCCACGTGCCTAGGAAGGTGAACGCGCTGATGGATGAAGTGACAAGGAAATAGGTTGATATCTTGCCGTTCGCCATAATGAGCTGGGCGAGAGTGTTGGACATCATATCCGCCAGGACCGTCAGAACCGCAAGTCGTGTGAATGTGCAGGCATAGCCGGGCACTGTTCCCAACCATAGCGAAAGTATGGCTTCAGACTCGAATATGAACGGTACGGCGAACATCAGAACGATGAGGTAGCTGAATTTGCAGCCTTTCCGCACCATTGCGAAACAATAGTCCTTGTCGCTATCCGCCCAGGTCTTGATGACAAGTGGATTAAGTGCGGTCAGGAAATTCGACACGAACTGTCTCACGATGTTCTCGACCTGTCCGGCAATTCCTCGCGCTGCATTGATCCTTACGCCGAATACGCTGTTGTTCAGGATATTGACGCCCTGCGTGTTGAATACGCCAACGCCCTGTGCGGTGAAGCTCCACGCTCCGAATGAAATCATCGATTTCAGACATTCCCTGTCAAATACGAGCCGACCCCTGGTCTCTTCGTAGTTCCTGTGGCAGAAATAAGCATAAGTTCCGCGGTTGATTATGGCGACGCACACCATCAGGATCGAATAGATGATCAGCTTGTCCGCCGACGTGACGTACAGCGCAAGAGCCACGGCCAGCTTGAGCGTGCCTTCCAGAAGACTTATCCAGGCATAGGCCTTCATATCTTCGTGGGCTATTATTGCGCAGTTGAATGGTATGCTGAACAGCTGGATCGCCAGAAGGACGACGCTGCACTGGAATGCCCACATAGCGGCATTCTCCCTTCCGGCCGGGATGACGGCCCTGTTCTCGAGATACCACACTCCGAGCGTCTCTGCAACAAGAAGAAGCAGAACGGTCAATCCGCCCTGGATGAGCAGGGCGTTGGAGAACAACTTCTTCAACTTGTCCGTCTCTCCCTTGCCCAGGCTGTATGCGAAATACCTCTGGATGGAACTGCTGATGCTGTTGCTGAGCACGGAGAACATCATCACGATGGAATAGACCACGTTGTAGGTGCCGAAGTCCTCGACTCCCAAAGACTTCAGTACGATCCTTGACGTGAAGAGGCCGATGAACATCAGCAGGAGCATACGGAAATACAGCAGCACGGTGTTCCTGGCTACTCTCCTGCTTTTTTGTGAAATTTCCTTCGTCATTGCTGTATTCCTACCATAAAGTCGTGCAGGGGCGTTATTGCATTCTTGTAGTCGAAGTATCTGCGGCAGGTCTCCCTGCCTTCTTCGCCGATGCGTGCTGCAAAATCCTTGTCGGACAGTATCCTGAGTATCGCCCTGCTGAGGGCGTCGGTGTCGTCGTGTTTGACCACGATTGCATCCTTCCCGTCTTCAAGCCAGTTCATCGCTTCCCCCACATCCGTGATTATCACCGGTTTGCCGGCAGCAAGATAATCCGCCAGCTATGTGCAAAAACCGCTCAGGTTCTGCTGGTTGGGGTGCTTGTTGATGATGGTCATTGCTGCGCCGGAAAGGTATTCCGCCACCTGCGTGCGGTCCAGGTACCCCGTGAAAACCAGGTCGTCTTCAATCTTGTATTCTTTGGCAATCCGCCTGATCCCGTCCTTCTCGGGGGACATTTCCAAGCGCCCGGAAAGGACCATCCTGAGCGGCTCGGCTGTCATTTGTCTTGCCTTTCCGAAGGCCTCTATCATACCGAGGATGCCGTCTTTCTGTTCCAGCAGGGTGCCCGAATGGAAGATGTATGGAGTTTCAGCGCATTTTGATCCGCCTTCTGAAGCGATCTTTTCGTATTCCACCAATATGGGAAGTTTCAAAATGCCGGCACCGGGACGCCTGTATTTGCAGGCGAGTTCATACAATGGGCCCGATATGGTTATGAATCCGTCGCATCTGGGGAACTGGTCTGAGAGGGTGCGCTCCAGGCCGGCGATGGAAGTCGGGTCAGTATTGCCGAAAAATGGTATCTCGCCTAGCTCGCGTACATATTTCGCCCCTGCTGCGTGGACTTTGTCGATGATCTTTGATATGAAATCGGGATTGCCGTGAAGGTACCCGATCACGACATCCCCCTTTTGCAGATTCTTCCGCACATACCTTATCAGCGCGGTTCGTCCGCAGAACTCGCGGAATATGCGTGGAATCTTGTGTGCAGGCTTGACGGTGCTCCCTCCGAGGTATCTGTAGGGGATACCCTCGAACGTGCCTCTTGTCCGGGTGTTGCGGATTTCGTTTTTCGGCTCTGTCCATTTGAATATGATCACCTCGCACGGAATCCCGGATTCAATCAGAGCCTTCGCATAACAGATTATCCGTCGCGTCCCCGCAAGCCCGTTCGGAAAGGGTTCGTTACATATTATGGTAGCTTTCATAAGGGGAGGGATAACCTGTACATTTTTACATAATCCCCGCATCAAACGGTGCGGGGATTGTGTGAATTAGTTTGTAAATCAATTACATAGCCTGCGCTACTGCAACTGCTACAGCAACGGTTGCGCCGACCATGGGGTTGTTGCCCATACCCATAAAGCCCATCATCTCGACGTGTGCGGGAACTGAGC
>JAKSKA010000014.1 GCA_024401915.1 Bacteroidales bacterium | reverse complement strand
CTTGAACAGATCGTTGCGGTGTTCGGGCAGGTCCATATCTATGAAGTCGACTATGACTATGCCTCCCATATCGCGCAGTCTGAGCTGGCGTGCTATTTCCTCGGCTGCTATCTTGTTGACTTCGAATGAGTTCTCTTCCTGGTCGCTGGCCTTGGTGCGTATTCCGCTGTTGACGTCGATGACGTTGAGGGCCTCCGTGGTCTCGATGACCAGGTATGCTCCCTGCCGCATCGGCACAACCTTCCCGAAGCTGCTCTTTATCTGGCGGCTGACCTCGAAGTGGTCGAAGATGGGTTCTTTGCCGTCATAGAGCTTGACAATCTTTTCCTGCTCGGGGGAGATCAGCGAAATGTATTGTCTGGTTTCTTCATAGATCTTCTTGTCGTTCACATATACGTTCGAGAACGATTCGTTGAGAAGATCCCTGAGTATCGTCGTGGTTTTTGAATATTCAGTGAAGAGAAGGCCCACGCCCTTCCTCTTCGCTATGCTGGTCCAGGAACTCTCCCACTTGCTGATGAGCGAGCGCAGTTCGGCGACGAGTACGGCAGCGGTCTTGTCCTGTGCCGCCGTGCGGATTATCGCACCGTAATTCTTGGGAAGAATGCTCTTGACCAGGGTTTCGAGGCGCCGCTTTTCCTCTTTCGATTCGATTTTTTGGGAAACGCTGACCTTTGCGGCGAAAGGCAGCAGTACAATGTTGCGTCCTGCAAGCGAAATTTCCGCGGAGAGCCTCGACCCTTTGGTCGAAATCGGTTCCTTGACGATCTGGCCGACAATCATCTGCCCGGTCTTGAGGAAATCCTCTATGTGTCCTTCCTTGGGAAGGGGCTCCGGCAGCGCTATCGACTTGAAGAGGTCCCCGCAGTTGCGGTTCGGATTGCTCTCCTTGACGAAGCGGTCGAAAGCCGGGAAATAGAGTCCCAGGTCCAGATAGTGGACGAATGCGTCCTTCTCGTCACCGATATCGACTTTGGCCGCGTTGAGGTTGGGAAGGACTTTCTTCACCCTTCCCAGAAAAACGTCCCCAACCGAAAAACTGTGGCCTTCGCTTGACTCGCGGCTGTACTCGATGAGCCGGTGGTTCTCCATCAGCGCAATGCGTACTTCCGACTTGCCCGCATCGACCACAAGGTCTTTTTCCGTTGTCTTCTCGGTTTCCATTATTTAGCTTGCGTTATTCAAAACAAAAGGCCCGCCGGATCTCCCGTCAGGCCTTTTGCGACTATCTCTTCTTATGTCTGTTGAGGCGCAAACGCTTTTTGCGTTTGTGGGTGGCCATCTTGTGCCTCTTGTGTTTTTTTCCGTCAGGCATTTCAGTATGTTTTTAAAGATTATTTCTCTTTTACGGCCTCGACGAAGGTCTTCGCGGGCTTGAACGCGGGAATGTCGTGGGCGGGAATGGTAAGGGTTGTCTTCTTGGTGATGTTGCGTGCAGCCTTCTGCGCTCTGTGCTTGATGATGAAGCTGCCAAAACCGCGGAGGTAAACAGGCTCTCCCTTGATGATGGAATCCTTGATAGTCTCCATTGTCGACTCAACAACAGCCTGAACGGCTACTTTTTCAATGCCTGTCGCCTTTGCGACTTCGTTAACGATTTCTGCCTTAGTCATTTTTGTATATTTTTATAGTTCAATTTTTTGGG
The DNA here is from genome assembly GCA_024401915.1 of Bacteroidales bacterium. The sequence continues at coordinate 12,828 of JAKSKA010000014.1, read as the reverse complement.
AACGCAAAAATAACCTTAAATTTTCAATAATCAAAGAATTAATTGAGATAAGAGTCTTTTTCTTCTCTTGGCGGGACCACACACTCGAGCAGATCAGTCGATTTTTCCTCCGGAACAAGCAGGAATTCCCCGCACTCAGCAGGCACCATCAGCGTTTCCCCGGCCTTCATCCTGAACGCCGCCTCCTTGCCAAGAACGTCTATCTGGACTGATGCGGCGCCGTTGAGGCAATGGTAGAGCACGAACGAGGGATTCTCGCCGCCGGAGATCTTCAGCGCGTCCGTCAGGCTTATCCAGCTCACGCAGAACTGCTCTATGTCCACGAGTTTCCTGACTATCCCGTCCCTGGTGTCGCAGCGTTCCGCCTTCCAGGGCGCATAGTCGATGAAGTCGAGCGCCTCCACCAGGCTCAGCGAGGTGTCGAATTCCTCTTCCGAGATGTCCTCGCCCCAGGCGCAGAGGCAGAAATCAAGCGGAGACGACTCCGCGACCTCGAGGATCTCCACGTCACCGCAGGCGCAGTGGACCGTGCCCGGAGCAATCCGGAAACACTCTCCGGCGTGGACCGCCGTCGTGTTCAGGATCCCGTCCACACTGCCGTCGAGGCAGGCATCGTAGAACTCGCCGGCATCGCTCTGCTTCCTGAACCCTATCATCACGGAGGCATCCTTGCCCGCCGATGCGATGTACCACAGCTTCTCCTTGCCCAGGAAGTCATAGCGCTGGGCGGCCAGCTCGTCGCCGGGATGGACGCGGAGCGGCATCTTCCCCTTGCATCTTATGCGCCTGATGCAGATGGGGAACTGTCTCCCGTAGAAGTTGTATACGTTCTCCCCGGTCACCCGGTCCATATAGGTTTCCATTATTTCGCTCAGCGTGTTGCCGCCGAGCCATCCGCCCGCGACCACCGAATCGCGGTAGCCCAGGTCGGCGCAGCAGAAGGTCTCGCTGCCCCAGATATACTTGTCCTCTATCGCGCAGAAGCGCACAGGATGCAATTTCTTCTCTTCCATAGTACAAATGTATGGATATTTTTCCATATATTTGACATTATGAAAGGTGTAAACATATTTCTTGCGCAGGGCTTCGAGGATGTAGAGGCCCTGGCCACCAATGACGTCCTCCGCAGGGGCGGAGTCAGAACAAATCTGATATCGATCAGCGACGAGCCGTTCGTGGTATCGTCACACGGCGTCACCGTCGGCGTCGAGGACTTCTTCCCGGAGATGGATATAGACCACGGCGGCACCACCTCCCGCGACGTGATGATTTTCCCCGGCGGTATGCCCGGATCCCGTAACCTGGGTGCCTGCAAGGCGCTCATCGCCGCTATGAGGGACCATTATGCCGCAGGCGGCTCGCTTGCCGCCATCTGCGCCGCTCCCGCCCTGGTGCTCAGCCAGCTGGAACTGCCCTCCGACTTCGAATTCACCTGCTTCGAAGGCTTCCAGGACGCGTTGACAGCGAAAGGAGCCAGCTATAATCCGGTGCCCGCCGTAAGCTGCGGGCGCATAATCACAGGCCGCAGCGCCGGTGCTGCTGTCGAATTCGCCCTCGCAGTCCTTGAGCACATCAAAGGTGCGGAAGCAGCAGCCGAGGTGCGCAAAGCCCTGTTCCCCTGATGCCTATGGACACGGTCAGAATCGACAAATACCTCTGGGCCATACGCGCTTTCAAGACGCGCAGCGAGGCCGCGGATGCCTGCAATGGCGGCAAGGTCAAGATTGCCGGCGTGAACGCCAAGGCCTCCAAGGCGGTGAAGCCCGGCGACGTGATTGATGTCCGCAAGGGCGCCGTCCAGTACAGCTGGCGCGTGCTCAAGCTGACCGAAAGCCGGATGGGGGCTGCCCTTGTGCCTGATTTCGCCGAGAACCTGACTCCCGAGTCCGAACTGGCGAAGCTGCAGGTCCCCAGGGAGTCGGTCGTGATGTCCAGGGACAAGGGGAGCGGCCGGCCCACCAAGCGTGACCGCCGCGTGCTTGACGAACTGCTTGCCGAACTCGAAGGCCTATGATGCGTCAGACGGAAATCGCCGTCCCGAGAACGGCGGACCCGATAGGGAAGGAGGATGCTCTCGTGCTCCTCGGCAGCTGCTTTTCATCATATATCGCGGACATACTTGCCGAAGAGGGCTACAGCCTCTGTTCGAACCCGTTCGGGACACTCTTCAACCCGGTGTCCATCGCGGATTCCCTCGAGCGCCTTGCCGATCCGCGTCCGTTCACGGAAGAGGACTGTGTGGAACTCGGCGCAGGTTCGCGGCTCTGGGGGTCCTTCCACCACTACACCCGCTGTGCACGTGGAACGAAGGAGGAATTCCTCCGCTCCGCCAATTCCGAACTTGCCGCCGCTGCCGCCGCTTTCAAGGCCGCCCGGACGCTTGTCCTCACCTTCGGTACCGCCTTCTGCTTCCGCCACATCGAAAGAGATATGGTGGTCGCCAACTGTCTGAAACGCAATCAGTCCGAATTCGAGCGCTTCCGGCTCGACGTGGCCGGGACAGTGGAACTTTACAAGAAACTGATCCCCACCCTTGACAAGCGCATCATCTTTACCGTGAGTCCCGTGCGGCATCTCGCGGACGGAGCCCACGGCAACGCAGTCAGCAAGTCCGTGCTGCTCCTGGCCGTGGACGAACTCGTCAGGACCTTCCCCGACAGGTGCTTCTATTTCCCGGCATACGAGATACTGATGGACGAACTCCGCGATTTCCGCTGGTACGAGGATGATACCGTCCACCCGTCAGCGGAGGCGAGAGCCGTCGTCTGGCGGCGTTTCCGCGATGCCTGGCTCGGCTGAGATGCGGGAACCCTACAGATTGTGCCAGGCGGAGACTGCCCTGCAGTATCCGGCCGAGGCGTCAACGAATGAACTCAGCGCAGCCTGGAACTCGGTCTGGGCGTGAAGAAGTTCCGACATCGTGGCGACACCCGACTCATATTCGGCCCTCTTCCTCTCTTCCAGCACCCTTGACAGCTCAACGGCCTGCTCCGCATTCTCCCTGCTGTCCCAGGCGCACTCCAGGTCCACCCAGGCCTTGTTGACCTTCAGCAGCAGCTGTTTTTCCAGATAATCCTTCTGGCTCTGAGCCTTTTCTATCTCGTTCCTGCAGCGCTCCAGCTTCGAGGAGGTCCTGCCCCAGTCCGAAAGCGGAATGCTGAGCGTGGCGAAGACGGTGTTGATGGACGTCGGGTCTCCGATCGTGTGGGCATACCCGAACATCCCTCCCAGCGCCACTTGCGGCAGTGCCTCTCCGAGCGCCATCTTCTTCTCCAGCTGCTTCGACTCCACGGACATCTCGAGCAGCCTGCTCTCCGCAAGGGACGCGGCCACGGCATCGAAGTCGCGGTAGTGGCTTTCGGGGGAGCCGAGGGAGTCCAGTCCGTCGCTCAGGCGCAGCGAATCGAGTTCCAGGACCCTGTATTCGAGCCCGATGCCGTTGAAAAGATCCATCTTGGCCAGCTTGACGCCGCGCCGCAGCTGCTTCATATTGTTCTCCATCTCGTTCTTCTTCAGCTTCAGCTGCATAAGGTCGGTGTCGCTTCTTATCCCGGCCTTGATCGCACTTTCCACGTCCTTTTCCATCGAGCCCAGCATCTCCAGCGCCTGCTGCAGCGCGGCCTCCTTGCCGGACAGCGTCACTATCGTCCAATATTTCTGCGTCACCGATTCGTCGTTGTCGCGCAGCGCCATCTCGCGCCTGGTCTCCGACGCCCTGACACCGAGTGCGGCGAGGGCATTGCCGTTCGCGATCCGTCCGCCGGCGAAGACGGGCTGGATGACGTTCACTCCTCCGACCCAGCCTTTCTCCAGCGCGGACCATTCGGGCTCCAGCCCCACGAGGGCGCTGGTGGTGTTGATATAATGGCGCAGGTTAGCTGCCGCATCACTGCTTCCGAGCACGTCGTCGATCCCTATGCGCAGCAGCGGGTTCAGCGAATGGAATCCGCCCGCCTTGATGCTGACCTGCGGAAACCACAGCGATAGCGCCTCCCTGCGCTGGGCGCGTGCGGAGAGGGCGTCAAGAGCCGCCCCGGTGACGTCCGGGTTATACGAGTGCGACATTTCGATGCATTCGGCAAGGGAAAGGTCGCGTCTTTGCGCGGGTAGCGTGAGCGGCGCAAGGCATACGCACGCCGCAAGCATTATGCTAGTTCTTGTCATATTTCTTGAACATTTGCCAGTACGATACCGGCATAATCAGCACTATGAGGAATATGGACAGCAGGGTGCCGAAGCAGATGACGACGCCCATAGGCTGCCAGAGCATATCGCCTCCTATGACCATAGGGATAACTCCGAGAGCCGTGGTGCAGGACGTGAGGAATATCGGCCTCATACGTCGCGAACCGGCTATCATCGCCGCCTCCTTTACGCTGTAGCCCTCCTTGAAATGCAGCTGCTCGGCATATTCGAAGAGGATGATTCCGTTGCGCACTATGATGCCCACCAGGCTGATGAGGCCCAGCACGGCCGTGAGCCCGAAGTCGAGATTGAACGCGTACAGGCCAAGCGATGCCCCGAAAAGGCAGAGCGAGCTCATCACCAACGTCAGCGCGGCCAGGTTGGACTTCCTGAAGTGGAATAGAAGGAAGAGGAAGAGTATGAACACGGCAGCGATGAACGTGATGAGGATTTCCGGCACGACGTCGGAGTTGATTTTGGTAAGTCCTCCGTACTCGATTTCTGCGCCTTTTAGAAGAGTGACGTTATGCTTTACGAAATGTTTGATCTTCTTTACGGCTGCCGGTTGGCTGGCACCGTACTTCAGGTCGGCGAATATGCTGATGGACTCTTCGCCTCCGCGTTTCTCGAGTGTCACAGCACTCCATTCCGGGGTCACGGACGCTACCTGGCGCAAGGGAACGCTGACGCCCGGCATCATCGTGGACACCATAGTGTTGGCAATCTCCTCGTAGGTCTCCGCCTTGTCGGCGCCTTCGCAGTAAACGTTCACGGGAACGCTTCTGTCACCCTCCCATATCGTGCCGACATTCTGGCCGTTCAGTGCGCCTGCCAACGACAGGGAGAGCAGCGCCTTGTTGACTCCGAGTCTTGCCGTCTCGTCGGCGTCCATCTCGATGTTGACGGACGGAACGAAGTCGTCGGCAGTGCTGTGGACCCATTTGAGGTCGCCGTCCAGCGAAAACATATAGTTCTTTATCTGTCGCGAAACATCTGTCAGGGCATCGCGGTCGCTTCCCGTCAGGGATATCACCACAGGTGCGTCGACGGCCTGGTAGTCCATCTGCTTGAAGCGGACCAGCGCATTCGGGAACATATTGCGGTATCCGGCCTCGCACTCGTGAAGGATCTCCTGGGTAGCCTGCACTGATTTCGTATTGACGATCATCTGCGAAACTGTCTTGCCGGGCAGGATGGGATTGTAGGTCAGGCAGAAACGGGGCGCGCCTGTGCCCACGAAGGACGTGACGGACTCCACGCGCTCGTCCTTTAGGAACATACGCTGCAGCGAGTCGGTATAGAATTTCGTGGCCTCCAGACCCTCTCCGCCCTTCACCTCAGTCTCGACGACGAAGAACTCGCGTGCCGCCATAGGCATCATCTGGATATTCAACTGCAGGAACATCCAGATGCCGAGGGCAACGGTGCCCGCACCGCAGAGCAGCGTGGCCTTGGGGTGTTTGAAGCAGACAGCCTCCACTTTGGCATAACCTTTCTCCATTCCGTTGAAGAACACGTTCTGGGCTTTGGAAATCAAGTTTTCTCCAGAAGGCTTGCCGCTATGAATGAATTTCATCTCCAGCGACGGAACCACGGAAACCGCATAGATGAGTGATACCATCAGTGCTATCACGAACACCCAGGGGAAGACGCTTACGAAATCTCCCAGATAGCCTGTGATCAGCACCTTGGCCGGGAAGAACATAGCGCAGATCGCCAGCGTTGCAGCCAGGGTGGGCGGGAAGAGCTCCCTGATGCTCCTGTCGACGGCGCACTGACGGTCCATCCCGCATTCCAGCTTGCCCATATACCCGTCCATCGTGATGATGGAGTTGTCCACTATCATACCCAGTGTCGCTATAAGGGCGCCCAGGGTGACTGTGTTCAGCGGAATGCCCGTGATGTACATTATGCCGATGGAGATGGCTGTGCAGACCGGGACTCCCGAACCGGCGATGAGTGCCGATTTCAAGGGGAAAAGAAGCAGCATAACCAGGATCACCACAATCATCGAGATGAGGAGGTCGTGGAGGAAGGAGTAAATCGAGTCGCCTACCACTTTCGGCTGGTCCGAGATGCGGCTTATCGTCACGCTGTCAGGCATATCCGCCATAAATTCGTCCAGGACCACATCCATCTCCTCGCCGAACTTGACGATATTGTGGCCCGGCATCATCTCCACGTTGATGATCAGGCAGGAATGGCCGTTGTAGGTGACGTACGAGTCCGCCGCCTTGCAGCGACGTTCCACGCGTGCAACGTCCTTGAGACGCACCACGTTGCCTGTCGGGTCGGAATACACGATGCGCTCGGACACCTCGCGTTCGGAGGAGACGGGGTTGGATACCCTGACCGGGGATGAGCAGAAAGGAGTGTCGAAAGTCCCGGCAGGCAGAGGGAATGCAGCGCTCTGATAGTTGAGGAACATCGTTTGAAAGTCGATCGGATACTCGCTTAGCGCATCCCTGTCCACAGTGATGGCTATCTCTTCCTGCTGCTTTCCGATAATCTCCGTCTTGGATAGTTTCGGAAGCCTTCTGAGCCTCTCGCACAGGTCCTCCGCATATTCGGCAAGCTCGGTATAGCTCTTGTCATCAGATTCGAGTGCAATCAAAAGTGATGATACTGCGCTGAAATCATCAAGAACGGCCACAGCAAGCACGCCCGCCGGCAGCAACGCCTTCGTGTCGGCGAGCTTGAGCTTGATTTTGGACCAGACCTGGTCCTTTTCGCGCTGGCTGCAGTTAAGGTCCACATAGATGTAGCAGATACCGTCCTTCGTGACAGACCTGACGGATGGACGTGACACTTCCTTGAACGAGAAAAGCGTCTCCTCCAGCCTGCAGGTCAGCTGCTCCTCCACTTCAGCGGCACTGGCGCCCGGATATACTCCAGCGACCAGACCCTGTTTAAGTTCGAAGGTGGGGAATTCGTCCTTGTTCATTCTGATGAGACCGACTATTCCCAGCGCCGTAAGGAGGACGGTAACCAGATAGACGGTGACCTTGTTTTTTATTACAAAGTCCGTCCATCCCTTCTTTATTTCAGATGGTTTCTTCATATTTCTTCCACTTTCATTCCCGTGGATATTCTGCGGGCGCCCTCTACAACCACTTTGGTGCCTTCTTCAAGGCCTCCGCTCACAACCACTCCGGTTCCGGAGTATCCTCCGGTCGTGATGTGCGTACGGCCCACGATGCCTTCGCCGTCAACAGTCCATACGAAACGGCCCTCGCTGTCTGTCATCACGCAGGAGGCAGGAACAACGATGACGCCCTCGGTGCTGCTGTTTATGCGCAGCTTGCACACCATTCCGGGCATCATCCCGACAGCGTCGCTTATCCCCTTGGCAGTGAAATCGTATGAATGTGAGAGCGCCGAGGCTGAAACGCCCTTCACGGCAACCGTGCCGCAGGTCGTCTTCTTCAGCGCAGGTATCTCTATTTCCACCTTCGAGCCCAGCGGGATGGACGAATACTCTCCCTCCGGGACGTTGAAGTGGACCTCAATGTTTGCGACGTCGAGTATCCTGACCACCGGCTGCGCGAGAGCTATCTGCTCCCCGGGCTCGCAGCATACCTCTTCCACAATTCCGGAGAAAGGTGCCGTGACATTGCAGTTCTCCAGAGCCTGCGCCGCCGCTTTTTCGGCCGATCTGGCCTTCTGGAGCTGTGTGCGTATCTCGACCATCTTCACTTCCGGAACGCTCCCGGATGCATACACTTTCTGCACCCTCTCGTAACCGTCCTCCGCCTGTTCCAGTGTGGCTTTTGCAATCTCGTGGGAGGACTTCACAGCTTCCGAACCTATGGTCGCAATGACGGCGCCCTTTTCGACACGGCGGCCGCGTGAGACATTGATCCTTTCCACGGGGCCGGGGACCTGCGCCAGTATGTAAGCGCTCTTGGAGGGCTCCACTCTTCCAACGTATGTGGTGCCGCTGGTGATGCTCTCGCGGATGACGGCTTTCGTGCGCACCTTTACCGGAGTCTGCTCCGCCGTCTTGTGGATGATGGCTATCGGTACATTGTCGGAGCAGGACACTAGAAGCAGGGAGAATGCGATGTATTCAGCAAATCTTCTCATAACCATCAGTTTTTCTGGGCCACGCATTGGATGCTGCATTCTGTGATTGCCTTGGTTTCAAGCCCGGATTTCGCCTCTCCGCTGTATTTGAGGCCGGCGATGAACATATCATCGAGCAATTTTCCGCTTCCTGTCCATTCCACGACTGTGCTTCCTGTTTTCAGCGTCCCGTCGCTTGTGCTTATTGACTTCTTCTGGGCGTTGTCGAACGTGAGTTCGTTTCCGTCCATTGTGGCGCTGGCCACAACGGCGTCGCCGGTGATGTCGTTGAACGTGACCACGGCCTTGCCGTCCCCGCAGTCGATGATGTGCATCTGGCCCTGTTCAGGGAAAAGGCTGACGACGGAGTCTCCCTCGAGGGTGAGACTGCCGCTTATCTTGTAGGTGTAGGAGCCGGGGAGGCTGTTTTTGCTCTTTGAGCAGCCGCAGAGTGCAAGTGCGGCGCATAATGCCACGATGGCGGTCCGAATCGTTTTTTTCATTTTATCTTACTATTATATCTATTATTCCTTTATATGTCTGGGCGAGATCCGTTCTGTCTTCGGCGGTGAAGAACTGCAGCTCGACGGCTTTGAGTCTGTCAACTATGGCCTTGGCGTAGGAGCCTGGCTGGATTGTCGCGGAAATGCTGCCGTCTCTCACCCCGCGCGATATGTTCTCTGTAAGAAAGTCAGTCTCCCATTCGTCAAATGGCTTGCGCATCTCGCGCACTGCCCTCGATACGGGGTTGTCCCCGTAGGCGAACTTGCTGGAGGCGTAGCGGCGGAAGGCCCCCTGTTTCCGGAGCGATTCCAGTCTGGTGTGGAGATATTGCCTCATCGCCTCGGTGCGGCTGAGGTCCTTGTTCTCGGCGATGGCCTGGAGGTCTTGCTTCACTGCGTTGAACTCCTTGAGTATCACCGACTTGAAAACGTCGTGCTTGTTCTTGAAATGATAATAGATGGAAGTCTTGCACTTCCCGTTTTCGCCGCTGATACCGTCCAGCGTTGTCTTTTCGAATCCCAGCAGGCTGAAATTCTTCTCGGCTGCATCGATTATCGCGGCGCGTACTTCTTCAAGGTTCTTCATTTATCCGATTTTTTGAACAAAATGTTAAAATGTTCAAAAATCGTGCCTGAACCACAACAGCCGGGTAGACAGTGCAAGCCCTGGAAGTAGAAGTAATTGTCAGCGATGTTATAGGAGATGTCCTCGACTCTGGAGAACGTCAACGTGACGGTGCGGTAAAATTTTTCTATATTTGTAATATGAGACCAGTCAAGTTCATTTGTGCATTTCTGATGCTTTCCTTCGTCGCTTCCGGAACGGAGCGCGAGTATATCTGGAACAAAAAGAATATGCCGGACAGCCAGCCCGGCCAGATTGCCGCGATGCGGCCGGATACGAAAGTGGAGGGTTTTAAGCCTGACAAGCACCGTATCCCGTACCTGGAGTGGTTCGAAGCGCCGGCGGACTCCGTGCGCGCGGACGCCTGTATGATCCTGATTTCGGGCGGCGGCTACAACAGCTGCTGCGACGTGAAGCCGGTTGAGAACTGGCGCAAGGCGCTCACGGATGCGGGCGTCCAGTGTGTCAGCCTCGTGTACCGCACTCCGCGTCCCGAAGGCCTTCCGTACTGGAAAACGGCCTGGGAGGACGGGCAGAGGGCGGTTCGTATGGTCCGCAGTGAGGCGGCGAAACGTGGTTACGATCCCGAGAAGATCGGCGTGATCTCGATGTCGGCGGGCTCCCACCTGGGGCTGCTTCTCGCGACGAGCTCGCAGACCAGGGCCTATGCGCCTGTTGACAAGCTCGACAGCATTCCCTGCCACATAAACTGGGGTGTCCTCCACGCGCCCGCATACATTACGACAGACGGTCTCGGACGTGCCGCTACCCGTGACGGCTATGGCCCCGACGTGAAGCTGGACAGCATTTTCCGCTTCGATGCGAATACCTGCCCGCTGTGTCTCAACCACGGCGGGATGGACCCGTATTCCCCCAACGGCTCGACGCTGGTGTACCGGGAACTCAGGAAGCGCGGCATCCCGGCCGAGCTGCACCTCTACGCGGACAGGAAGCACGGTGTTTTCGGAATCGAACGCGGAGTGGAGTTCATACGCCAGATGGGCTTCCTGGGCGCACTGGAACCGGAGGTGAAACTGGATGACCGTTTCCCGTCGGATGATGCGCGTGCCGAGCTGATACGGGAGAACGTGTGGCCGGAAGGGAAGATGCCTGACAGGCAGGAGAACCAGACATACGAGCCGTATATCGAGTGGCATATCCCCAAGGTGCTGAAAACCACGGCGATACAGATCATCTATTCCGGCGGCAGCTATAAGCACAGCAGCCCCAATGGCTACGAGGTCGCCCCGGCGCGCCGTTATCTGAATTCGCTCGGAATGACGGTTGTGACCCTGAGGTACCGCACGCCGCGTCCGCTCCCGGAGAGCGGGTTGGAAAAGCACACGACGGCCTGGCAGGACCTTCAGAGGACAATTCGCCTGGTGCGCAGCGAGGCGGCCTCGAGGGGACTCGATCCGGACAGGATAGGCATTATGGGCAGTTCCGCGGGCGGACACCTCACCGTTATGGGTGTGACGTCTTCGCTCCACAAGTCATACAAGAAGGTCGATGATATCGACAAGCTGCCCTGCAACGTGCAGTGGGGGATAGGGATCTATCCGGCGTATTGCGTGAAGGATGGCGGCGAGGATATCCACAATGCCTCCGGCGGCAATGAGCCCACGGCGTATCTGGCCCCGGAATTCTCGTTCGACCTGAAGACTGCCCCGATGCTCTTTGTCCACGGCGACGCCGACTGGTGGGCTTCTATGAATTCCGTGATTCTTTGGGAGAAACTCCGCGCGATGGGCGCCCAGAGCGAGCTCCACACCCTTGCCCTCCGCAAGCACTGCTTCCAGAAGACCGCATCTCCGGGTACCGGCAGCTATACCTACCTTGAAAGGATCTCAGACTTCCTTGTCGGCAAGGGAGTGTTGCCGGAGTAAACCCTTTCCCTCCATCGGGAAGCCATCCCCCCTGCAGGGCAATTGATTTTGGGGGAGGCCCTTGCAGGGGGGATGGCTTCCACTCTGCAGGAGCCCGTTATTTCTTGAAGAATTTCGACTTCTGGGCCCTCTTCCGGTCGGGATCCTTCTCGACGAATACGGGCTCGAGCGTTTTCGGGTCGAGTCCCGTCGCGAACATTATCGAAGAGGTGGTCATAGGCGTGGGCATGAAGTCCTGGACCTGTTCCATCCAGATGCCTCCGAGGGCGGGGGTGTTGGCGAGCTTCTCCATATCGCGCATCGTGCATCCGGGATGTGATGAAATAAAGTAGGGGACGAGCTCGACGTGTGTCCCTTCGGACCGGTTTATGGAGTCGAACTCCTTTCTCAACCTCTCGAAAAGCTTGAACGAAGGCTTCGCCATCAGCTTGAGGACGTGGTCCTCGGTGTGCTCCGGAGCCACTTTGAGGCGGCCCGAACAGTGGTGGAGCATCAGTTCCCTGAGGTAACGGCGTCCGCTCCCGTCCAGGAAGCCGTCCTTGCCGAGGAAGAGGTCGTACCTGACACCGCTGCCGATATAGGCGTGGCGTATCCCCTTGACGGCAGTCACCCTGTCGTAAAGGGCGAGCACGCGTTCGTGGCTCAGGTCCAGATTGGCGCAAGGGGACGGGAAGAGGCAGGATTTGCGCCTGCACACTGCACATTTCGTCTTGTCCCTGCCGCCCATTCCATACATATTGGCAGTCGGTGCCCCAAGGTCTGAGATGTTGCCGTGGAACTGCGGCATCGCAGCCAGCGTGCGCGCTTCAGCGACTATCGACTCTTCGGACGTGGACTGTATGAACTTGCCCTGGTGGGCGGCGATGGTGCAGAAGTTGCAGCCGCCGAAGCAGCCGCGGTGGGTGATGATGCTGTCCTTGATCATCTCGTATGCCGGAATGCGCTTGCCCTGATAGCGGGGGTGCGGCAGACGCGTGAACGGAAGGTCCCAGAAACTGTCCATCTCCTCCGTCGTCGCGGGTTCGCAGGGCGGGTTCACCTGGACGTACGAGTCTCCGTACTGCTCCACTATCGTTGCCGGATGGAGCATGTTCGCGTGGGTCTCGATCTCGTGGAAATTCTCAGCAAGGGCGCGCGGCGAAGTGCGGCACTCCTCGAACGGGTGCAGCACGAGAACGCCCTCTCCGGCCTTCGGCTCACCCTTGCGCAGGAATGCAAGCTGGGGCAGCTTCTCTATCTGGCGTATGTTCCATCCTTTGTCCAGGGCCCTTGCCAGCGCGAGCATCGTCCTCTCTCCCATACCATAGCAGAGCCAGTCAGCGCCGCTGTCGGCGAGTATCGACGGCATCACGGAGTCACTCCAGTAGTCGTAGTGGGTCAGGCGGCGCAGGGACGCTTCGACGCCTCCTATCACTACCGGGGTGTCGGGCCACATCTGCTTGAGTATGCGTGTGTACACGGTCACGGCCCTGTCGGGACGGGCTCCGGCACGCCCTTCCGGCGTGTAGGCGTCGTCGTGGCGCAGGCGTTTCGCGGCGGTATAATGGTTCACCATAGAGTCCAT